>NZ_BAAHYK010000029.1:0-83238 GCF_054657595.1 Desulfocicer niacini | reverse complement strand
CAAAATAACCTGGAAGGTTATAATATGTCTGTCATGCAGGGCACGGGAGATGCAAATATCGTCGGCGTAAGCAACAAAATGTATACCCTGGGTATTAGTTTTTCCTTTGCCAATGCCGACGCAGTTCCGGGAAAAGCCCAGTTCAAGGTCCCCATGACCAATATCGCCGGTCTTGCCGCATTATATCCGGCACCTCTCCAGATTGTCGTTCGCAGTGACAGCGGCATCAATACCATTGAAGACCTCAAGGGGAAGCGCATTGCTCCGGGTCTGAAAGGAACCTCAGGGGAAGTTCTAGTCAGAAATATCCTCAAGGTCCACGGCCTGAGCTATAAGGATATGAAAAAAGTTGAACATCTGGCCTATGCCGATGCTGCCATGCAGATGAAGGACGGCCATATCGATGCGTTTATGCCATTTACAACCGTTCCAGCACCTGTCATCCAGGATACAGCCGTCTCCATCAAAGGCGGTATCAAACTGCTTTCACTGAGCCCGGAAAAATTCGAAAAGCTGAAACAAATCAATGACGGCTATGCCACATTGATCGTAAAAGCCGATGTTTACAAGGGACATGAGACGGACGCCGTGTGTGTTGGGTCCAATAACGTTGTCATTTGTCAGAAGGGTCTTTCTGATAAACTAGTTTATGACATGACCAAGGCGCTTGTGGAAAACAAGGACAAATTTACCAAAGTTCATAAGGTTGTCCAGTCATGGACACCAGAGTATGCCGTAAAAGACATCGGCGTTCCCCTTCATCCGGGTGCTCTCAAATATTACAAAGAAATCGGCGTCATCAAGTAATGTAACCGGAATCATGAGCTATATTCTAAACCTTTAACACGGTTTGTTTAAGTCAGATGAAAAGGTCAGTGGCCGCCTCCCACTTCCATTGGGAGACGGCCCTGTTCAAGGGAGGGGTTTTTTAATGGATTCACAAACGGATACGGTAAAATCAACCGCCAATAAATATTTCGGGCATTTGGTCTCCACCGTTGCCTGGATGATGGCGGCATTCCATATCTATACGGGAATATTCGGCATATTCGAGTCTGTTTTACAAAGAAGTGCCCATGTGGGCTTTGCCATGGTCCTGGTATTTCTCATGACCAATATCAAAGGAAAGAAAAGAGTCGGCCTGCCTCCCTGGTACGATTGGTTGTTCATCGGACTCATCGCAGCCACCGTGGGCTATGTCGTTGTGAATGCCGGGGATATTGCATCACGATATTCCTATGTGACGCCTCTGAGCCAATATGAGGTCATTGCCGGTTGTATCGGCACGCTGCTTCTTCTGGAGGCAGCCAGGCGAAGCATGGGATTGGGACTTCCCGTTATTGCGGTCGTCTTTCTGAGCTATATCTATGCCGGGCCCCATCTGCCGGGAATTTTCAGTCATCAGGGATTTTCGCTCATGTGGGCGGTGGACCACATCTTTTTCACCACCGAAGGCATCTGGGGAATTCCGGCAGGGGTCTCCGCTACATTTATTGTCATGTTTATTATTTTTGCAGCTTTTTTGGAGCAATCCAAAGGTGGCGATTTTTTTATTGACCTGGCCTTGGGGCTATTCGGAAAAGCCAGGGGAGGCCCGGCCAAGGCAGCGATATTTGCTTCAGGGTTTATGGGGATGCTTTCAGGGTCTGCGGTTGCCAATGTGGTTACCACCGGTGCGTTCACCATTCCCCTCATGCAGCGCCTGGGTTACAGCAATCGATTTGCCGGTGCTGTTGAGTCTGTGGCATCATCAGGAGGGCAGTTAATGCCGCCGATCATGGGAGCCGCCGCCTTTATCATTGCCGAATTTCTGGGCGTACCCTATATTAAAGTTGCCGCAGCTGCCACCATTCCTGCTTTTTTATATTACTTCTCAGCGTTTTCCATGGTCCACTTTGAAGCCCTGCGCATTAACCTGAAAGGCATTTCGGCAGAGGAGCTTCCCAACGTTCGAAAGACCCTTATCTACGGATTTCAATTTATCATTCCGGTGTCCGTATTGGTCTTTCTTCTTGTCAAGGGAAACAGCCCCATGCGGGCAGGTTTATGGGCAATTCTGATAACCATCGTTGTCAGCTTTGTCCGTCGGGAAACCCGGATGACGTTGCCGAGGATACTTTCGGCACTTGAGGGCGGGGCAAAGGGCGCTGTCCAGGTGGCCATTGCCTGTGCCACAGCCGGTGTTATCATCGGGGTACTTACGTTGACAGGACTTGGAATGCGCTTTAATTCCATCATTCTTCTCATCTCCCAGGGCAGCCTGATACTGACCCTGATATTAACCATGTTCACCTCACTGCTTCTCGGCATGGGGCTTCCCACCGTAGCTGCCTACATTATACAGGTTTCTCTTACCGTACCAGTGCTCACACAGAACTTCGGGGTTCATCCCCTGGCAGCTCATTTTTTCATCTTTTACTATGCTATTATTTCAGCCATCACCCCGCCTGTCGCATTGGCAGCCTATGCTGCTGCAGGCATTTCCGGGGCAGATCCCTTAAAGACCGGGATTACCTCCTGTCGACTTGGATTGGCGGCTTTTATCGTACCTTACATGTTTGTTTATGCCCCGCAGCTGCTCATGGTGGGATCTACAGGTCAGATCATTATGGCAACGGTATCGTCCATGATTGGAGTTGTTGCCCTTGCTGGATCGGTGGTGGGCTGGTTTGCGAAAAAAGCATATACCCTTGAACGTGTATTTCTGATGGCAGCGGCACTGAGCCTTATCAAACCCGGAATTTACACCGACATTGCAGGTATCGTGATTTTGGCCCTTGTTGTGGTTTATCAGTTGGTCGTAAAACGGGAGACGGTGTCTGTCGAAACGGTTTAAAATGCAAAGCCATGAATGCAACTTTCAGGCTGAAATTTTGTAAGGGCATGAAGAGAAACAAATTAAACGTACCCACATTTGGAATGGATCATGATCAAAGCACACATTGTTGATGCGCTGGAAAAAATTGTCGATAAAGCCCATATTTCCACGGATAAAAGTGACCTGATTTGCTACTCTTATGATGCCAGCCAACAGATGTCCCTTGCGGATGTCATTGTTTTCCCGAAAAACGCCCAAGAGGTGGCCCAAATTCTTCGGATGGCCAATAAAGAAAATGTTCCGGTGTTTCCAAGGGGGGCAGGCAGTGGCCTGACAGGGGGAAGTCTGCCCACCAAAGGGGGGATCGTGCTGTCCATTGAAAGGATGGACCGAATTCTTGAGATTGATGAAGAAAACCTTGTGGCAACCGTTGAACCGGGGGTTGTCACTGATTTTTTTCAAAAAGAAGTGGAAAAGCGCGGTCTTTTTTATCCCCCTGATCCGGCGTCACTGAAATTTTCTTCGCTTGGGGGGAATGTTGCTGAAAATGCAGGTGGGCCCCGTTGCGTTAAATACGGCACAACAAAGGACTACATCATGGGGCTTGAGGTGGTTACGCCCCTCGGAGATATTATTACCACGGGCTGCCGAACCATGAAAGGGGTGGTCGGTTACGATCTGACCAAGCTGTTGTGTGGCAGCGAGGGTACACTGGGAATTATTACCAGGATTGTTATTAAATTACTGCCGTTGCCTGAGGGACAGAAAACCATGCTGGTTTTCTTCAGCTCAATTGAAGGGGCCGCCAAAGGGGTATCAAAAATCATTGCCAGTAAAATTATTCCCACCACCCTTGAGTTTATGGACAGTCGGACCCTGGAATGTATTCGCCTGGCAACAAATCTCAAGGTTCCCGACGAAGCCCATGCGGTGCTGATCATAGAGGTGGATGGTGACCCGGAAGGGCTGGATAAGCAGACCCGGCGTATCTGCAATCTCATTGAGAAGTTTGGATCTGTGGCGATGCGCATTGCCGAAACGGCTGAAGAGAGTGAAGCCCTGTGGCAGATTCGCAGGGCCGTATCTCCTTCTCTGGGTAAGGCAAGTCCGAACAGGTTCACAGAAGATATCTGTGTGCCCCGCAGTAAGGTGCCGGAAATGATCAGGAAACTTGAATCCATTTCAAAAAGATACACCATTGATATTGCCAGTTTTGGTCATGCCGGTGACGGCAACATTCACGTTAACATCCTGTTTGACAACAAAGTGGCAGGAGAACGCGAAAAGGCAATGAAAGTGATCGAAAAGGTCTTTAAAGGTGCCCTGGAGCTGGGGGGTACCATGAGCGGTGAACACGGCGTGGGGATTGCAAAAGCCCCTTACCTTCACCTGGAAGTGAGTCAAAACGCTGCATCATATATGAAGACAATTAAACATGCCCTTGACCCCAACAATATTCTCAATCCAGGTAAAATATTTTTGGAGAATTAACGGCATGGCAAAATTGAAAGACCTGGCATCGTTTAAAGAAGAGATGGAGAAATGCGTCAAATGCGGTGCCTGCCGTGCCTATTGCCCCGTATTCGATGCAGAACGCCGGGAGGGACGTGTGGCAAGGGGTAAAGTGGCGCTGGCCCAGGCCATTCTTCAGGGGGAAGTCCCTCTCCAGGGCAAGGTTCTTGAGGATCTAAGCCAATGCCTGTTGTGCGGCAGCTGCCACGCCCAGTGCCCGAACAAGGTTCCTGCCGAAGAGATCGTTGCGGCGGCAAGGCAGCATATTTCCGAGCAAAACGGGCTGTCCACCTTTGGCAAAGCGGTGTCATTAGTGCTTGGCAGGCAGAAGGTCATGGATACGCTGATGCGCACCGGAGGTCGGATGAATCGTTTTTTATTCAAAAAACTCCCAAAAGACAGCGGCCTGCGCCTTCGGTTTCCGGGGTCTTTTTTCTTCCCAGACCGCACTCTGCCAGCGCTTTCCGCCATCCCCTTCCGAGAGAGAGTACCTGAACGAATCAAGGGGGAACGGGGGAAGCCCACGGTCATATTTTTCACCGGTTGCGGTATCAACTATCTTTTCCCGGAAATTGGTGAGGCCATGCTTAAAATACTTCATTTTATGGGCGTTACCGTTATTATTCCCAAAGAACAGGTCTGCTGTGGTTTCCCCGCTGTCAGTGCCGGTGCGAAAAACACGGTGGAAGGTCTTGCCGAAAAAAATCTTGCCATGCTGAAAAAATATTCGGCTGACTATATTGTCACGGCCTGTGCTTCTTGCCATGCCGGTTTAACCCGTATCTATCCCGACATGGGCAATGAATTTAAAGTGCTTGCAAACAAAACAGAGGATATCTGTGTCTTTTTGATGCAAAATGGATTGCCCGAAAAGCTTGCCTCATTTACCCGGGGAAAAGATCTTCAGGCAAAAGACAAAATCAATGTCACCTACCATGATCCCTGTCACCTGAGAAACAGCGGCACGACCAGGGAACCCAGAGCAATATTGAAAGCGCTGTCCCGTGTTAATTTTACTGAAATGGCTGAAGCCGGCACATGCTGCGGTCTTGGCGGCACCTATTCCGTTTATCATTACGACACCAGCAAAAAAATCGGTGCTAAAAAGGCCGGTCACATAGCAAACAGCGGGGCCGACTGGGTCGCCACGGATTGCCCGGGTTGCATTATACAACTCAACGACAGCATCAATCAAGCTGGTTTACCTCAAAAAGCAGTCCATATTTTAGAGCTGATTGCCCAAGAATTTTTCGAAGACTTTGAATTGCCCGGCAACGAGAATGATGAGAGCAGGGAAAGAGGTCAGGCAACCATAGGTGATCACCGGCAATTCTAAGCTAAAATTGCGGGCTTCTCTTGATTAAATATATCATATACGATATAATTCCCAACTATGAAAGCTATCGATAGTATCATAAATAAAACAAAGGCTGAGCAAGTCTACAGGCGACTTAAAGCATCCATTTTAAAGGGTGATATTCACTCCGGTGAAAAATTGGTGATTAATAAGCTGGCTGAGCATTTTCAAACATCCATTATCCCTGTGAGAGAGGCATTGAGCCGCCTGGAAGCGGAAAGCATGGTGACGGTGGTTGCCCACACCGGTGTCTATGTCAAAGGAATAGACATTGAGCAACTCAGAGAACTCTATCCGGTTCGAGGGATTCTTGAAGGGTATGCCGCAAGGCTGGCCACTGAGCATATAACACCCAACGACCTGGAATTTCTCAATCTGCACATTTGCAAAATGGATGAAGCCATCGCTGCCAAGGATGATGCACTGATGGGCAGACTCAATATCGAGTTTCATAAACGAATTTATGCCATGTCCGGAAACCAGACATTGACCAACCTTATTGACGATATGTGGCAAAAAACTTTTTTTGCCCGCTTGGTTTTCAAGTTTACGCCTTACCGGGCAAAAGACTCCAACAAGGAGCACAGGATGATTGTGGAGGCGTTGGAGAAAGGCAACGCCAAAAGGGTGGAAACGCTGATCATCCGGCAAAGTACGAAAACATTAAAATTGCTGAATAAATATATGGAGAAAAAAAACAAGACGATCTGAGACACGCATCACAACAGTAGATCTGCCGACCAAAGACCCAAGTTGCAGCTCATTAAACTCAACTTTCGGACTTTATTTCAAAGCCGGCGTTTTTATACAATTCATGCCGACGGGGTCAGGCTTGTGTTATTGATGTTATCGACCAAGCCCTTTTCAAACGAAAAACGCCTCGATAATGTCAATAACGCAAGCCTGACCCCACCACGAAAGGCAAACACCGAAAGTTAAGATTAAACATATCTTACTTTTCTTTCCAACCCACCAATAGATGCCTAGAGGGAAAGCTGGCGGATCTTGGGCCGGGCAAAACTGCCGTTCGGTATGGACGGATTGGACCTTGTTTCCCCAGAATACCCCTTTCTTTTTTCCCGCTGAGTATATTCCTGCGCCGTCCTCCCGGCAATGATCCATATTGATTTAGCAAAAGCTGGTCATAATGTGCATCTATTAGACTTAGTGCCCGCTCATATAGAAAAGGCTGAAAGAACCGGTTTGGATAAAGGAATTCTCCTTGATGGTTACCATGTTGAGAACTCGTAATCCAACTTGGCATTTTCATTTGCCTGAAGAATTCTGACTGAAGAAAAGCACATTGACATCCTTGCGAACAATCTCACACTGTTTGCACCCCCCGAAAATCAAATTTTGTTTCCAGCAGGAGTTTTGTTTTTTCATTCACCGGAAGTGTGGCAAGGGCCTGTCGGGATATCCATCGGGCATCCAAAGCATCATCTCCGGCCACGGGCTCACCACTGACATAGTCTCCTGCCACATCAACTATATGGTAGTGATACCGGACATTGTGAAGGCGATCCCTTTCAATGGAATCAAAGGCCAGTACCGTTTCCCGGGGGGTAATGATTACCCCGGTTTCTTCCATGACTTCCCGTTGGGCTGCCTCCTGAATGGTTTCACCCAGTCGTACCCGTCCGCCGGGGATGGCCCATACCCCTTGTGACGGGGGATTCTTCCGCTTTACCAGCAGCACATGATCATCCTTGAAAACAACAGCTCCCACGGCCAGCACGGGGTGGGCCGGATACAGCCGGGTGCTCATGAGCAGTCGGCGATGTTTCAGCAGGTAGCGTAACCATTTGACAGGAAAAAGCATGGACACCGTGGCAGCATATTGATCATAGGTCCCTTTCATGGTTTTTTTGAGTTTCTTGTCCTCCAGCATGGCTCCCACCACAAAGTAAATGCTTAAAATGGCATTGACCATGACATCGGCCACGGTCATCCGCGCCTGGTAAGTCCAGATCAGAAAAATACCAGCCAGGTACCAGGGATGGCGGGTGACTGTGAGGATGCCTCTGGTTTTAAAGGGGAGGGGATCTCCAGATGATGAAAACGGCCTTTGACGGATTTGGCGTAGGCCGGTGAAATGTTTCAGATCATATACTCTGGCCCCCATGACGAACAGCATCAGTGAGGTGAGCAATAAAGTGATTCTGACCGTTTGCATGGGGCCTTGTGCAATAAGACACACGGGGCTGTCGATCACCCGGCCGTAAAGATAAACAGGTAGAAGGGTGATCACGGCCACGGCATTGAAAAACAGTCGATAAAAGCGATATGCTTGTCCCAGACGGTGTTCCAGGTAATTGGTGACAGTGAGGGAGATCATGGCGCTGTGCAGTGTGCACCAGAGGATCCACAGGAGTGCCAGTAATAGGTGTGTGATAATCATGCCTGGAAAAATATCAGTCCCTGAAGGGGGTGTAAAGAGGAATCCGGCGCCTTTTTTGGAAAGGCCCTTTTTTCATCCGATAACGATTTTCGGTATCCTTTATTTTTGGGTTGGCCTGACACCTCCTCCGCGTGCCCCCTTTTATGACCACGCCCTAATTCTTTTTGCCTTTATTGATGATTTTCGGCTATATATAGGAGTCTGTTGTGCAAGGATTGAAATGAAACGAGAGCTATCTGGGGCAAATAATGTATAGTCGTTTTTTCGGATTCAATGAAAGACCGTTTAAACTGGTGCCCAACCCTGACTATCTGTATATGAGTCAGACTCACCAGGAGGCCATGGCCCACCTGGTTTATGCCCTGGACTCCGGGGATGGCTTTGTGGAAATCACCGGAGAGGTGGGTACCGGTAAAACCACACTTTGCAGATCCTTTATAGAAGGTTTGGATAAGAATACCGAAGTTGCGTACATTTTTAATCCAGTGCTTGACCCGGTGGAACTGCTTCGGGCAGTGAATGCAGAATTTGGAATCAGCGATGACGGACAGAATACAAGAGCGTTGATCAATTCACTGAATGCATTTCTGATTGAACAAAAAGCACAGGCCAGGGAAGTGATTCTGGTCATTGATGAGGCCCAGCTCCTCACCCGCAACGAGTTGGAACAGATTCGATTAATATCCAACCTGGAAACCACCAGAAGCAAACTGCTTCAAATCATTCTGGTTGGCCAACCGGAATTGAGACATCTGCTTAATTCCCAGGAGTTAAGACAACTCAGACAGCGGATCACCCTGAGTTGTCACCTCCAGCCCCTTTCTTTAAAAGATACAGAAAACTATATCCGGCACCGTCTTAAGCTTGCTTCCAGGGGACAGGCGGTGACATTCTCACACGGCGCAGTCGAGAAGATATTCAAATATTCACGGGGCATTCCTCGGTTGATTAACATCTCCTGTGATCGGGCCTTGCTCACCGCTTTTGGTTTGGATCAAAGAAAAGTCAGCACTAACATAGCCGGAACCGCCATCAAAGAATTGGAAATCGGCACCAGGGCACATGGATTGAGACGGCCGTATCAGCGAAAAACCATGCTTGTTATGGCCTGCGTAATTGCACTGATTCTTCTGGTTGCCGGTTACGAATTAAGGATATTCGCCCCTTTAATCCATGATCAGATATCTGCTGTGGCACTGGACCCATCCATGGTGGCATTGAAATCCAGAGCTCCAGAAAAAGAAGAAGAGCCCAAAGCCGTACCTGCACTGCAGGCAGATTTGCCTTTGACTTCTGTGGACAAAACACCGGAGGATGAGACGGCAGCCCGGGTCCATTTAATGGCATTTTTAAATGAGGGCAGGCAGACAGCTTCCCGTGAGGAGGCTTTTGAAGCGGTTGCTGATTTGTGGCATATAGATTCCCTTTCCATCCCCGGACAGATAGACGACATTGACGATTTTGCCTTTTTCCAGCAGGCGGGCAGGCAGAATGGGTTGACGATATATCGGAGTGAGAATGATTTGGAACTGCTTATTAAGCTGGATCTGCCTGCTGTTTTAAAGTTTATTTCTCAAAAGTCTTTAATTCCTTTTTTCCTGATTTTAACTGGCTCCCAGGATGATTTGGTACTATTGAGAGATGGAAAAGAGGGTGAAGAGATTATGGTATCTGTGCAAAGTCTTAAGGCTTCATGGTCAGGTGTTGCCTACATCCCATGGAAAAATTTTATGTCCCTGTCTGGAACCCTCCCGGGCAATGCAGGAAAAGAGGATATTCTTATCCTGAAACGTCTGTTGAGAGAAATTGGTTACAATGACATTGACCCAGGCCCGGAGTATGACAGGAAGACCCGGAATGCCATTATCCAGGTACAGCGTCAATATGGTTTGACAATTGACGGCGTGGTGGGTTCCATGACCAAAATTGTTTTGTATAAAGAGAAAAAATCATTGGTGATACCCAGCCTGGAGAAAACTGGGATAATCTTCAAAGGAGGATTGGAGTGAGTTCCGTTCTCAATGCCTTGAAAAAACTTGAAAAAGAACAGCCATCCTCAGATGTTGAGCATCGGCAATGGTTGAAAAAAACGACCATTGAAAGGTCTTTGTTTGATCGTCTCCGGCAGCGCTTGCGTTTTCATCGATTCTCTTATGGCATCTGGGCCACAGTTGTGTTTTTTTTTATCGGGGGGATGGCAATTATAATAAGTGCAGATTTTTTTCATCCCATTTCTGTTGTGTCTTTTTCTGGGCAAGACCCTGAAAAACCGTTGCCCTTATCGGAACCTGTTTTGAATAATAACCAACAAAGAGGAACAATCCCGGCGACGATCATCCCGGATCAAGGGGGGGTGACATCCTCAAAAATAGTCGAAGATCATCAGAAAACATCATTTGAAAGTTTTGAAAACCAGATATCAGATTCATCGCAATCAGCGCCCACAATACCTGCTGAAGCTGCTCCGTTAAATGTGGTGACCCCTGCCTCAAATTTCATTAAAAAACAATCTCTTAAAAAAAAGACCCTTGAAGAACAGGCCGCCCGGTCCCCTGGGGAGCCACATGTCTTAATCGGCAAGGTTTCATCTGAAACGGTATCAACGCCATCAGCGTCTCACGAGAAATACACCGCCGAGGTGCTGAACGACGCTGCAATGAAAATCCAGGCCATCTCCTGGAACAAAACGCCTTCCAGTCGCCTGGCGGTGATCGGCAGGCATGTCGTTCGACAGGGGGATCGCATCGAACAATATACGGTGATTCAGATAAATCAGGGGAATATCATTCTTGGGAAAGGCGTGAAAAGGTGGAAAATATTATTTTAACACTTTGAATACTGAAAATGCCATCATGCCGCCGCCGCCCCCGACGGTTAATGGGGCTGGCCTGGAACTGTAGACGGCCCAATTGGCCGGTACCCATTGCCCATCGGAGGGCTCTGCTGAGGATGCTCGGAAGTTTTATTTTTTAATAAAAACCGAACAATGGCACTCAGTCCTGCCTCATTCTTAAAAAAGAAGCAAATTTGGGAATGCCGTTTTTGGTGAACCCATGATATTTAAATGTCACTGTTGAACCCGGTTGCGGAGGCTTTTGTCTGATTTCATCAGAAAAACCTGTACCGAGCTTGAAGGTGATACCATTTTTAAGTTTTACCGTCAGTGATCCCATTACATTTTCGTACTTCCCCTGCCCCTTGTTGATGCCGACAACAATCCCCTCCATATCCTGACAATTTTTTACTTTAAGCATATGGGGGCTGCGCCCGGTGTGGTAGGGAATGTCTGGGTTTTTTACAATCACACCCTCACCCCCCATGGACTCCACCTCCTTTAGAAAATCTTCCATGTTTGATTTCTCTTTAATGCGAATTTGTGGGATAAACCGGGCATGGGTATTTTTATGGGCTTTAAACCATGTGCGTGCCCGGTTGAGCCGGGAGAGGAAATCGCCTTTTCCCATGGGGACTTCGAAAATATTATAGGTGATATGTTTCCATCCTTTTCCCGGGGTTTGGTCCATCACAACGGACTGGATAAATTCAAAATCACCCCTTTTGCTCCAGAGTTCGCCGTCAAGGGGAAAGGGCGGAAAGTTCTGAGTGAACCATGCCGGTGGATTCAAGGGGATGCCTTTCCGGGTATACATTCGGGTACCATCCCAATATCCCCTGATGCCGTCCAGTTTTTCACTCATCACCCATCCTGCGATGTCTTCCTCATGGGAATAAACCTGGGGTTTCTGCAGGGCGGGTTCCCCTGCAAAAAGGGATGAATAAAAAAACAGAGACAGAATCAGACATGCTCTGAACAGTCTATGGAATGAACGTTTTTTGAGTATTTTGAATATGCACATAAAAAACCTTTAGTATTTGGACGAAAAGGCCGTTTATGCCTGGGAAAATAGCAATCCAGGCGGAGAGAAAGGTATTTTTTGATTCTGTCTGTGTTTCTTTATATGGGTTTCCGCATAAAGTCATGTAATAATTAGAATCTAGTTTTTGGTTGTGGCTGGTGGGTACTGGGTTCTTTACAGCGACTGTTTTTTAATGATTCGTTTTGTTCCTCAGGGCATGGACGTTATACAATATATATTTCTTAAATCTGCTCTTCTTTCCACATATCCTCGGTGAATCTGACACATTTGTCGCGGCCCTCCTCCTTGGCTCGATAAAGTGCCACATCGGCAAATTTGATACAGCTCCAAAGGGTCTCGGTATCAGTAGGAAATTCGCTTACCCCGAGGCTGATTGTTTTTTGAATGATACCATCCGGGACTTTTATTTTAAGTTTCTGGATATTCAGACGAATTTTTTCAGCCACAGTCATGCTTTCTCCATGGCTGATATCAAGCAGCACCACCAAAAATTCCTCTCCGCCAAAACGGATAACGATATCTGATTCACGAATACTTTGGCGAATTGTTTTTGATGTTTTTTTCAGAACAAGGTCTCCGGCACTGTGTCCATAGGTGTCATTGACCTGTTTGAAATAGTCAAGATCGCACATGATCAGCCCTATTGACTTGCCTCTTCTCAGGACACCGGCAACGATCTTTTCCGTATAATCCTGTAGATAGCGGCGATTATATAAACCGGTCAGAGGATCAACCAGGGCAGATTCCTGCAGAGAGCTCATCAGACGTTTGGTTTCAATAACTGCCAGGGATTCGTTGATGTACTGTTCTGCTTTAAATATTTGGGCTTCCATTTCTTTCAGGTCTGATTGATTGTCCGGTTTGTCAAATACGAATTGGATAACGGCAACGGTGGCACCTCCGACTACAATGGGAAGGCAATGGTGATTCTGTCCTTTTTGTGTTGAAAACTGTCTGCAGATGGTGGGAAAAATGCTTGAGGTAATGGTGTGACCTGTCCGTTTTGCCTTGCATAGATCATTGTCATCAAGAATGTTAGGGCTGCACATCATTTCTTCCTGGTCAAAGGAGCTTGGGTAGGTCATTTGCATTTTGTTTTTGGAATTGATGATCTCATAAATAAAACAGTGGCTGATTCCAATCTGCTGGGTGAATACATCGCCAAGTCGCTGATACACTTCTTCCAGGCTGTCATCCTCCTCAATTACTTTTTTGAATACGGCAAGTCTATTGATTGATTCCATAAGACTGTTGAATTCTGCGGAGAGCATGCCTATTTCATCAATGGAAGTAATGGCAATGCGTTTAGTCAGTGCTGCCCGTCCTTTGCCGCCAGCGATGTCCTGAAGTCCCTCGATTACTTTTTTAAGTGGTGAGGTGATGCCGGTCCCGATTACAACAGCAAAAGATATTGTCAAGATGGTGAAAAGAAGAATTCCGAATAGTATGTACAGTCGAAAACGTTTGATTTCTTTTGCGATATCATCAATATAGATGCCACTGCCGATTATCCAGCCCCAGGGCTTATATAGTTTTACGTAGGATGTTTTAGCAACTGGTTTTTGGCTGCCGGGTTTGGGCCACATATAATCAACAAATCCGGAACCCTGACTTTTGCCGACAGCAGCAAATTCACGGAAAAGATACTTCCCCTGTGGGTCCTTCTTATCGGTGAGGTCAATACCGTCAAGTTCCGGTTTAATGGGGTGCATTACCATTATGGCGTTTATGTCATTAATCCAGAAGTAATCATGCTCATTGTATCGTAGATTTTTGATGCGATGTACAACCTGTTTTTTTGCTTCATCAATGCTGATTTCTCCCTTTTGGGCCAACTTACCATACTCATGAAATGTAGCGTAGGCGACATCCACAACATTTTGCAACCCTGCTGATTTTTCTTGAAGCAGTTTCTGTTCCACCAGGGGCATAAAATAGAAAAGAATTACCAGGCTCATTAGCGTCACACTGATGATTGATATGGTAATAATTTTACTTAAAATTTGCCACTCTTTAAATTTGGGTAAATGCATTTCTACCTCTTCAAGGTTGTTCATGAATGGTTTCAGTTGCGCAAGCCATATTAGAGGGCTCATATTGGGTTTCAGGGGATTTTGAAATATTCAGTTTATAAAGATCACATAGCACATTAAACGGGTGCTTTCAATAACGGTCATGTTGGCCTACCGACACAATGAATAAAGAAAAAGGCATGATGCCGCCCCCAACTGATCTGGCTTTTAGCCGGCAGTGGGGGCAACGGAATCAGGTTTTTTTGATCATAAATTAAACTGAACACCAACCATGGCATTGGCGCCCGGCATGGGATAACCGGTTTGATATTCATAATTCACATCGGTGAGATTTTCCCCTGACACAAACAGTTCACATTGATATTTTAAAGTGGGCAGATCCAGGACATAGCTGAGCTTTCCATTGATGAGACAATAGCTGTCAACGGTGTCGGTGTTTTCTGTATTGAGCTTTCTTGTCTGGGAACCCACATGGACAGAAGAAACATAGGAGCCATCCAGACTCAGCTTGAACCGTTCAAGGAAACGCCAGTTCATTCCATAACTGATGGTGGTTTCAGGGGCATAGGGCAGATCAGACGGGTCGGGGTCCAGAAGGGTTATGCCCGTAAAAAAGGACAAGGTGTCCATGGGTTGCCAGTTGGCTGTAAGTTCCATCCCCCTGATCGTAAAGGCTTCAACATTGCCATATATGGGCGTTTGCCCCGGTCTGGGTACGATCACATATCGATCCTTGCCGTCTTCGTAGAAAAAGGTGAGATCTGTGGTAAGGTATTGGCTGAATGCACAGGAAAATCCCACCTCGTAATGATCCACAATCTCCGGGTTTAGCTCCTCCCAGCTTTCTCCCAGCATGGGAAGCACCGCCTGGGACATGACCTCCACCTCAAGCCCCGGATAAATGACGCCCCGGGCGTAATTGAGATGCATTTCAGCCGGTCCGTATGCGGCCACAATACCAGCGTGGGGTGCCCACTGGCTGTCAAAGTTGCTGTGTTCATAGTAGCGTAGCCCCGCCGAAGGTGTTACGTTCAGGCCATCGTCGGGACCAAATTGCCAGCTGAGCGCCGAATAGGGGGAAAGGATATCAAAATGGTCTCCATCCCAGGCATCGGTGGTGCCATCGCTGTATTTCTGGGAATAATCCCCTTTGGTGTAATCCCAGTCCATTCCCACCAGCAGTTTTCCATTTTTTCCCAGGTTCACTGTTTCTTTGACTTTGACACCGTAAAAGAGAAAATCATTGAACAGGTCCTCGGTGACGCCGGTGGTGCTGGTGGGTTGGTCCAGCCAGTCCCCCTCGCCCTTGGTTCGGTAAAGCTTGAGTTCCCCAACGGCTTGTTCAAATTCATGGGAAAGGGTGGCCGTGGTCAACCAGGCCCGGGTTTCATACCGTCCTTCACGCAGGGAGTCATCGGCACCTTTCGCACCGGGATCATTGGCATAATTGTCATTCCACAGGGTGAAAAGCGTCAGGTCCCAATGATCGGAGAGTGTTCTGCCAATGCGGCCATAGATATTTTTAAGTTCTCCATCGCTGTTGTCGCGGTGTCCGTCCGATTCCCGATATCCACCTCCCAGGTAGTAATCCCATTGGCCTGCTTTACCGCCATGCTCGCCCTTGACCACATGGGTATCATAGCTGCCCATGGCCATTTGAGCCTTGGTGACGAATCCATCGTTTTCTTTTCGTTTGGGAACGATGTTGACCACCCCAAAGGCATTTCCGAAATACTGGGGCTGGGGGCTTTTGTAAATTTCAAGGTTCTGTGTAATGTCAATGGACATTAAATCCAGCAGGGGATGATTCCATACACTCATGAACATGGGGGCGCCGTCAATGAGCATTTTAATCTCAGCCCCCGGTCGGCTGGATCCCATGCCTCGGATGAATACCCCTCCGCCTTCGCCGCCACCAAAGGAGCCCACGGGGTTGAAGCGAGACATGTTGATGCCCGGGGTCAGCCGCAGGGCCGTTTCCAGATCCTGGGCATTTAAATCATCCAGTTGATCCTGGGTAATCACCGTTTTAACACTGCCAAAGTCATCGGTGTGGTTGCCTTCAATGATGGGGCTTGCCGTTACTGTTATATTTCCCAGGGTATTTATCGCCTGGCTATTCTCCTGGGCCAGGGCCCATGGTGTTGTTGCCCCCATGGACAATATAAGTGCCAGGATCAGATGAAAACAGATTGTGTAAGCTGACATTTTTCTCTCCTGAAATGATTTGTTGGCGTTTGATGCCGTCGTAAAAAGTTCAAGCCCGATTTTTTGAACACACCATGTGGCGTTTGGCTGTGTTTTAATATTTGTCCATATGTTGCGTTTTTAAGCCTTAAAACAATCAATGGTTGCTCCCGGTGTCGGTTTACACCAAACGGGATACCTTTTTTTCAAGCGTTAAAAGATAGCTGCCGGGTTCATCGGTGAACGCGGTGATGGTAAGGCCGGCCGCTTTGACATGGGCCTCCATTTCTTTTCTTGTTGGAAGTGTGTCGCTGGATACGGCACTTTCTCCATTGTGGTGGTGGGCAATTTCCTTTGAAGACATGAGGTGGGCTATGGTGAGCCTTCCCCCGGGTTTTAAGCAGGTTGCCATTCGTTTCAAGGCTCTTTTTTGATCCTGAAAATGGGGAAAGCAGGCAAAGCAGATGATGGCATCAAGGCTGTCGGATTCAAAGGGCATATCAAGGACATCGGAGCAGATAAAGGTGAGTCGTTTATCTTCATGCTGCCTCTTGTTGGTCGCTATCATTTCCCGGGCATAATCCATTTCAAACAGCCGCCCTTGGGGGGAAAGATGGGCCAGAATATAGGGAACCAGAACCCCGCTGCCGCATCCCACGTCCAGGATATGGTGGGTGGGTTGAATCTTGAGGGTTGACACAATGTTCTTAATTTTATTTGAATGTCGATCATGGGTATTGGTTTCAGGATTTTTATAATGTTTATCCAGCCAGTTGGCGGCCCTTTCATTGAAAAAGGCTTTTCTCTGGGGGTCTTTATCTTTCCCATGGAAATTCATTTCTGTTTTCATGGGGTGGGGCTGGCTGGCATCCGGCCATGACGGTTCAGTTTTCATACATTACTCCTTGTGTGTCCAGTCCATCCACTGGCAGGACCTCAGTTTTTGGGCGGTTTTTACATCAACTTGATAAACATTCTGATAAAAATCCAGGAGCCAGGCACCAAGGGGAATATCCTTGAATCGTTCCGGATAGGCGGCCTGGGCCATGACCATGACATCAATGGGGTATTCCAGTCGTTTTTCACAATTGCAGGGGCTCCAGGGCAGAGCAAAGACAGCCCTTTTTTTCACTGCCCGCATGCCCTGTAAATTTTGATAATAGGGTGCTTCATAAAGTTCCGACGGGGGATGGTAGCCCCAGGCCGTAACCAGAACAATGACGTCGGGGTCAAGGGCCAAGAGCTGCTCGGTGTTGAGGATGTTCCACGCCCCACTCCCGTTAAAGGCATTTTTGGCATGGACAAAATGGGTGAGAAAATAGGTCTGGAGGGTATCTGCTCCCTTGACATGACCGGCTCCTCCCTTGCCCCGGGCCTTGGGAGAAAGTCCCAGCAAAAGTATTTTTTTCTGGTCGGCAGGGGGGATGTCGGCGGTGCGGTTTTTGACCATTTTCACACATTGTTCAAGGTAATTGGCCAGGCTGGCCGCCGCCGCTTTTTTTTGAAAAATTTCTCCTAACAGAATGATCTCCCGGGTCATGGAGGAGATATCAGGGGTGTCAAAGGTATTGGGGCCATGGAGGACCACCAGGGGAATGCCCAGGGATTCCAGCAGAAAAATATTTTTTTCCAGAATATCCTTTCCCATGGAAAGGGAGCAGGAGCCTGTGCGGATGAGAATAAGATCCGGGTTGAGACCGGCAACCATTTCATAATTAATGCCCGATCCCGATTGAGAGACCAAGGGCAGATCCACCATCCAGGGATTAAGGTGGGCCACCGGGTTCATCCCTTCACCATAATGGTAACCGTTTCCTTCCACGGCTGGAAAGTCATAGGCCCATGTTTTGGAAATGCAGGCAGACCCCATGGCCACGATTTTTTTTGCCACCTTAAGCCGGGTCATGATGCCTTCGATCATACCGTCACTGATGGTCACCACCCGTTCAATGGATTGAGGAATTTCAATGGTTTTTCCCCGAAAATCCGTTACAGTTACATTCCCGTTGGTCTGGGCCATGACGTTTGCTGTCCATGAAAACAGGCATATGAACAGTGAAATCATCTTGATTTTAAAGATTTTTTCCATGCTTCTCCTTTTCGATTCATGGGAAAGGGCACCACACCACCGGTATTCCAGGGCAATCCACTGGGCATCACCATTTTTAAGTTTTCAACGGTTTTAACCTGGCAGGTATCCTCGTAAATTTGATTCATGAGCTTCTGGGTGATCACATCGCCGGGGGCGCCCTGGGCCATGATCCCCGACGGCCCCATTACCACAGTGGAATGGCAGAACCACACCACATGGTTGGGGTCATGGCTGCAGGCCAGAATTGTGGTACCCTGGTCTGCAATTTTTCTGAGGGTTTTCCACAGGGTCACCTGGTTTTTAAAGTCCAGGGCTGCCGTGGGTTCATCCAGAAAAATCAGTTCCGTGTCCTGGGCCAGGGCCCTGGCAATGAGCACCATCTGCTGCTGGCCCCCGGAAAGAATGTCATAGGGAAGGGCGGCAAGATGGGAAATGCCGATACGTTCCATGGCCTGGCAAACGCTTTTTTTGTCCGTGGCTCCGGGCCGATAAAAGCGATTCAAGTGAGGGGTTCGGCCCATGAGTACCATCTCTTCCACGGTGAAGGGAAACGGCGGGTGATGGGTCTGGGGGACGTAGGCCACCTCTCTTGCCATTTCTTTTGTTTTCAGATGCGTTATATCTTTATTTTTAAAGCAGATGCGGCCGGCATGGGGAGAGATGAATTTCAGGCAACATTTAAACAGGGTGGTTTTTCCCGTGCCATTGGGGCCGAAAAGACCGCACAGTTCTCCCTTTTCCAGGTGAAAGGAGATGTTGTCCAGAACCGGGGTTGAACCATAGGCATAGCTTATGTTTTCAATGGAAAGCATGTTATCCTCCAAAAATCCGTTGTCCCCGGCTTCTGATGAGAAAGAAAAGATAGGGAGCTCCCACAAGGGAAGTGATGATGCCGATGGGGATTTCGGCATGGGTCAATGTTCTTGCAATGGTGTCACACACAATGAGGTAAATGGCCCCCAGGATGGCTGAAACCGGTATGACCCTGCGGTGGTCAGGGCCTGTGATCATGCGCGTGGTGTGGGGGATCATGAGACCCACCCAGGCAATGATACCCACCGAGGAGACGGCAGCGGCCGTCATCAGGGTTGCAAGGGTAATAAGCATGAATTTGTTTCTTTCTGGATTAATTCCCAGGCTTTTGGCTTCCTGGTCGCCCATGGAGAGCACATTAAGCTTCCATCCGGAAAGCCATATGATTATAAAGCAGGTTAAAATAATGGGAAAAAGCACGAAGACATCCCGCCATCCGGCATAATAGAATCCGCCCATGAGCCAGAACACAATCTCCCGCAGGGCCGTGTCCTGGGCCAGATATTTCATGATGCCCACAAGGGACGCAAAAATGGATCCGGTGATGATGCCGGAAAGAACCAGGATGACCACCGGGGTTTCTCCCCGGACCCGGGCCATGGCATAGGCCATGCTTACGGCCAGGAAGCCGAAAATAAAGGACAGAATCTGCACCGAAAGAAAAAAAGCAGGAAAGACAATGCCCAGGGTGGCACCAAACGCCGCCCCGGAAGAGATTCCCAGAATATAGGGTTCCACCAGGGGATTTTTAAAGCAACCTTGAAAAACCGCTCCGGAGGTGGAAAGCGCCATGCCCACCAGAATGGCCAGCAGTGTTCTGGGAAGGCGGATGTTCCAGAGGATGGTGTGGTTCAAGGCAGGTATGGATGAAACCTGGGGTATGGAGAAAATGTGGGAGGAGAGGGTTTTAATTACCGTGGGAAATGGAATGGCATAAGTCCCGCATTGGATGCAGAAAAGTGCAATTCCCAGCAGTAAAAGAAAGAGGAATCCAGGGGTTGTCAGTCGGTTTAACTTTAAAACATTCATTTTGAATATCATCTCTGGGGGTTACCAAAATAAAAAAGGCCACGTAAGGAACGGTAAGGAGAAAAATTTCCCAACCGGCCTTCGTGGCCTTTATCTCAATTTGGTTTCATGTAAACAGCCCGACATTTTGGAGCCGGTTGTTTACTTAAAATTTTTGCGTTACATCCTTCAGGATGTTAATTGAGAGTGTCTTAGTATAATATGAATTCAATGTCAATTGGATTTTCAGGGCTTTATTGGAGGCGACGCAGCCGCTTCAGGTTCCCGACAACGTAATACCAGATCGTTGAGGGTCATTTCCTTTAACCCTTCTTTCATTAAGGTTTCAACCTGTTGGCAGATTTTCATCGCCACGCTGGTGTGGGCGCGGGGGTAAAGGTGGCAGGATACCTCTCCGGCATGGCGTATTCTGGTAAAGATTTCCGCTATGGTGAGGGTTTCCGGGGAACGGCCCGGCTGACAGGTGCGAATTTCACCGGTGGTACAGGGTTCTGACACAAAGCCGATTTTTTTTAGAAGATGAATGATCCGCCCGCAAAGCCGGGGAGGAATGCCAAGGTGCCGGGACAGCTGTTCGTGGCTTAACGGAGGCTCTCCCCTGGAAAACCCATCTGCCAGGATGATCAGAAGGGCCAGGGCCATTTGTTCAAAACTGTTGTGGTTGACCTGGAATCGTCGCAGATTTCGTCCATTGGCCCGCAGGTTCTGGCGGGCATAAGAGACTTCCAGGCCAAACAGCACGATTACCCAGGAAATGTATAGCCACACCATGAAAATCGGCAGGGCCGCCATGGTGCCGTAAATGGCGTTGTATTTCCCCACCCCCACCTGGAAATGGACATATCCCAACTGGGCCAGCTGCCACAGCGTGCCGCCCACGATGCCGCCCACAAAGGCGGCGTGCCATTCCACCTTGATATTGGACATGAAAACATAGAGTCCCGTAAAAGCCAGCCACATGAAAATAAATGGCACCACCTTGAAAAAAAATAAAATGGAGTCCCCCACCAACTGAAGGGTCATTAGCTGTTGAACCACTTTGTTGCTGGCCAGGGTTGAAGTCATGGAGATGGCGCTGATAATTAATACCGGAGCGATGAGAACCACAGACAGGTAATCGGAAAAGCGCCGCAGCAGGGGCCGTACCCCTTCAACTCCCCAGATATGGTTGAAGGTTTTTTCCACATTGGTCAAAAGAGATACCACCGCAACGATCAGAAACACAAGACCATAGGCTCCCAGCTGGGTCATCTGGGTGTTGTTTATATACCCTAGAATCGCTTCGGCCACCTGGCCATCCCCCACATTGAGTTTTTCGATGATCCAGGGTTGTAAAAGATTTTGAACCCCAAAGGCCTTGAGCAGAGCAAAGGTAAGTCCTAAAAGGGGAACCAGAGAGAGCATGGTGTAATAAGTCAGCGCCGATGCCCGCAGCAGACACTGGTTGGTTGTGAAATCTTGGATGACTAGGATAATGGTCTGGATGAGTCGCAGCACAATGCGCTGGGAAAGCCCCAACTTGGCCGGGTTTTGTTCCCAGAGCAGATATTTCATTCGATTTTTCAGGGCGGTCCGCAGGTTTTTATATTTAAACATATGCTGTTATTATCCTTTGTGCCCATATAAGATTGACAGGGATCATCGCTTTTTCTTGCTGGCAGTCAGGTGTTCATTTTCCGATCCCACTCAAATTCACTGCCAGTCACAGTGTCTTCCATGCGGCGGATGCGTCTTTCCAGGGATTCAAACCGTGTTTTCAAGGTGCGGATGGCCCCGGTCCTGGAGTTGACATAGGTGTCATAAAAGTCCTTTTCTCCATCGGTCTCAAGGGGTCTCACCGGCCTTGGTTTCATGAGAAAAGAGGCCGCAATGTAGATGCCGATGACAGGCCATAGCCCGCTGAAAAATAGGGTTACCACAAATATAATGCGTACCCAGACCACAGACACCTTAAAATACTCGCTGATCCCCCTGCATACCCCCATGATGACGCCATTTCGGGAACGAAATATACCCCCGGAATTTCTGGGACCAAATGCCCTCCCCATGCCAAACCCACGGGGAGAGGTCCTGTGATGCCATTTTTGTTGTTGATGCCCTCTCCTCATTTTGTCTCCTTTGCCTTGTATTCCATGAGAATGGTTTCAAGGGCTTCCACCCGGTGCTCCATCCTGGACAGACCGTTGTATATTTCCTGAATCATGGCGGCTTCTTCATTCTGTGTTTTTTTGTCCCTGCTGAAGGTGCCGGTCTGACGCATGCGCAAGATCATCAAAAGGGTTCCGGCAATGATGAGCAGGCAAAGAATGATACCGCTGAAAACAATGCCTGTGGTTAAAACATGATGCATAAAAATCATCTCCTGTGGGGTTCATGCCTGGTGAAAAGTTCACCAGGCGTTCCTGGAATCAGTCCTGCCGGGTTGTTTCCTTGGAGCGGGCAGCTTTCAGGCGGTTAAGCTCCTTTTCAATATCATCATCTATGATAATCTCTTCAAATTTCTCGTCAAGATTTGATTTTGTACCATAGTTTACCAGATCGGCTTCGGCCTCCATCTGTTCGATGCGGCTTTCCATCTGATCAAACCGGGCCAGGGTTTCGTGGTTGTCCATGCGCCGGATATCTTTCTGTGCCTGTTTTTTGCGTTGGGCGTGGATGTGCCGTTGCACGAGCATGCGCTGTTTTTCCCGGGAGGTTTTGAGCTTATCTTCCAGTTGTCGGATTTCCTCCTGGTATTGATCCACCAGGGAGGCGTGTTGGGTGAATTCCTGCTCCAGGTTGTCGATTTTGGTTGCGAATCGACGTTTCTCAAGCAGGGCTTCCCGGGCAAGATCATCCCGTCCCTTGATGACGGCAAGTTCTGCTCTGGTGTTCCACTGATCCAGTCGTTCCCGGACACTGTCCAGGTTCCGCTGAACCTTTTTTTTGCTGGCAATGGCCCCGGCACAGGAGGTTTTCAGCTCCACCAGTGTGTCTTCAATCTCCCGGATCATCATCTTGATCATTTTTTCCGGATCTTCTGCCTTGTCCAGCATGGAATTCATGTTGGCCGTGATAATGTCTTTGAATCTTGTGAATATACCCATGATAAATTCTCCATCTAATGGTTACTCTTTTTGGGACCAATCCTTTTGGCTTTTTGTTGCAGAACAATAAAGCCCATAAGCCAAGCCTGACCCCATTTTGTTCTTTTGGTTTAATTATATGCAGAAACAGTGCCAGACTGACAAAAAACGCAATGATGAGCGTTTTAACTTTCCTTGTGGCAGGTGGTTACTGCCATGCATGCTTTCTTATATGAAACAGTGGGTACTGGGTTTTGGGTTCTAGGTACTGGGTTCTAACAGCACTACTTTTTCATTGTTCGTTGTGGCTGGTGGTTATAGCCATGTATGTTTTATATGAAAAGGCAGCCTCCAAAGCAACTTCAGCAGAGCCGCCCCCCCGATGGGCAATAGGAACCGGACAATCGAGCTGTCTACAGTTCCGGTCCGGGGCCATTGCCCGTCGGGGGGGCGGCGGCATATTGCCATTTGGCTCCGCGTCTACGCCCCATGTTTCGTTGTGTTCGGCAGGATATGTGGGGTTATAAAAAAACACATGTTAAAAATACCTTGACCATGTAAAAGGGGGCTGTTAGTGATAATCCATGAAATTTTGGATATTAACCATATTATGGTGAAAAAACCATGAACGCTCATCCCTATGCCCAGCAATCGACTCCCACCGAGGCACTGGGGCAGTCCGAAGCGTTTCTGGATTTCCAGGAGCGCTTGTCCCGGGTGGCTCCCATAGAGCGGCCCGTGCTCATCCTTGGGGAACGGGGTACGGGTAAAGAGCTGGCTGCGGCTCGGCTGCATTTTTTATCCCTGCGCTGGCAGGGTCCCAGGGTGACATTAAATTGTGCATCCCTTGCTCCTTCCCTTGTGGAAACGGAATTGTTCGGCCATGAAAAAGGCTCTTTTACCGGGGCCCTCCAGCGCCGCACCGGCCGGTTCGAGGCAGCCCACAAGGGAACCCTGTTTCTGGATGAAATCGGCACCGTGCCCATGGAGGTCCAGGAAAAAATTTTACGGGTGGTGGAGTATGGGGAATTTGAGCGGGTGGGCGGTTCCGCACCATTGGAGGTGGATGTCCGCATTGTCAGCGCCACCAATGCCGATCTTCCGGCCATGGCTCGCCAGGGGCGGTTTAAAGAAGATCTGCTGGATCGCCTCTCCTTTGAGGTATTGTTTGTGCCCCCCCTGCGGGAACGAAAGGGAGATGTGCCCCTGCTGGCCCGGCATTTTGCCGTGCGTATGTCCTACGAGCTTGGCCGGGATCACATCCCTGAATTCAGCCGTCAGGCCATGGAACATCTGGAAAGCCATCCTTGGCATGGCAATGTCCGGGAGTTAAAAAATGTGGTGGAGCGGGCGGTTTACAGGGCCCGGGGCCGGGTGATTCACCAGATCGTTTTTGATCCCTTTATTTCCCCTTATGAGGTTCCGGGGCGGAAAGAGGCATCCCCGTCAAAGCGAACCCCAGACATTGCCACCGCCCGCAACAAAACTGCCAATAATATTCCGGAAGTATCATTGCCGGCAGCCAGGGATGCCCTGGAGATTTCTCTGTTGAAAAATGCCCTTGAAAGCACCCGCTATAATAAGAAAAAAGCAGCGAAACAGCTTGGCATCTCCTATGATCAACTCCGGGGTCTGTACCGGAAACATAAGGTCCAGCTGTTGTCTTGAATGTGCCCATTCCCACTTTCCTGGTTCGACGCTTAATTACAGAGGGTGCAGGCTTGATCATACCACCGCTCATTTGCCACAATTAGTGGACCAGTAGCCAAAGGTTATGGTATTAAATGCTGGGCATTTCTCTTTTATCAAGTTTACACCGCTTGGCGTAATAATCCCATTTTTCTGGAGGTTTTGCCCCAAACGTGTAAATTCCTTTGGAGCTGATATGGAGGATGCCAACGGCACAACCATTATTAACGGGATTTATGCTTTTAAAAAGCCAGAACCCAAAATCCAGAATCCGATACCCAACCAGGATCTTTAAAACAATGGCGCAAAAAATAAATATCATACCCACCCTGAAGCACTGGCTCTCCTCCCACCGCGAAGAACTGGATGCCCTTGTATTTGACATTGACGGAGTACTTCTTGTCAAAGGGCGGGCAGCCCCGGGCAGCAGGGAGTTACTGGCTTTGCTCCGCAAGGAAAAAATGCCCTTTTATCTACTCACCAATGATGGAGATCATTCCACGTGGGAGAAATCAGAGATTTTAAATGCCTCGGGCATTGATGTTCATTCCGAAGAGATTGTCTCCTGTGCCGACGGCCTGGTTGAGCTGTTCCGGGGAAAAAAGCCATCTTTGGCTCCTTTTTTCATCATGGGCAACCTGGGCACCCCCTGTTTTGCCGAAAAAGCAGGCCTGTCCACAACAAGAAATCTTGATCAGATTGACCAGTGTCAGGGCATTATTGTGGGGGAAAAGGGCTATGACTGGGAACCCGCCATCAATGCCGCAGTGAATTTTTTTGTGAAAAAACCCCAAGCCCCCCTGATTGTACCCAACCCCGATGAGTATTACCCGGGCAATGCCGGGCAGCTGTGCATCGGTGCCGGCGGGGTGGGGCGGTTTATCTCCCATGTGCTGGAAAGCTATGGGATAAAGGTGGCCCCTTTTTATCTTGGGAAACCCTTTGCCCCCATATTCAAGAAAACCCATGCGCTGCTTGAACAGCGATATGGCAGACAGATTGTCCGAAATCGGGTGTTGATGACCGGTGATTTCATCAAATCCGATGTCCAGGGAGCTTTGAATTTCGGCTATCGCTCGGCCCTGGTTCTCACCGGAGTGACCACTGCTGAAATGGTGGAAAAATCCCATGTCCGGCCGGATTTGGTTTTTCAGGCTCTGGGGTGATTCAGGGGATCAAGCCTCACACCGGTTGCTCCAGCTGCAGGAAAACCGGATCATCACGTCTTACCGAGGGAGATGAATGGCTGGGACTTGGCCGCTGAGTTCCAGGCCATGAACGCGGATTTTAAAATACTGTTCATGTCCGGCTATACCGCCAATGTCATCGGGCACTGAGGGTATTGGATGAAGGCGTTAAATTTATTGCAAAACCCTTTTCCCAGAAAGAGCTGGCCATTAAAGTGCGGGAAATTCTGGACAATTAATCCGGCTGCCGTTAAGACTGACCCCAGCCCAGAGTGGCCAATGTTATGGCCAACCCCGGAAAATTTAATTCATGAGAGAAAGGGATATTAGATGTTGATAATCGGTCATAGAGGGTCCGCCGGGACATCCCCGGAAAATACCCTTAAATCATTTGAAGAAGCCGTTCAGGCCGGGGCCGATGCCCTGGAGCTGGATGTACAGGTCTGCCGCACAGGGGAGCTTGTGGTCATCCATGACATGCGGGTGGATCGCACCACCGATGGTAAGGGCCTGGTTTCGACGCTGAGCTTTGATGAGCTTCGTTGCCTTGACGCCGGAGAAAAAGAAAAAATTCCCACCCTCCAGGAGGTTCTGGACCTGGTGGACAACCGCATTGAAATTCATGTGGAGTTGAAAAGTGCCGGAACCAGCGAAAAAACCGCCTGTCTTTTAAACCGGTATGTCAAGGAGGGCAGGTACACCTTTGACCGGTTTGTGGTCAGTTCGTTCAATCACCATGAACTGGTGAATTTCAGGAAATTTAACAAAGTGTGCCGCATGGCGGCCCTGATGGCCCACACTCCTTTGAATTACGCAGATATTATTGCACCCCTTTCCCTGGATCTCTGGTCTTTAAATTTGGATATAGACAACACCAGCCCTGAATTTGTCCGGTCGGCACATGAAAAAGGATATCGGTTCCTGGTGTACACAGTCAATGACCTGGAAGATAAAAATCGTTTGAAAGCGATGGGGGTGGACGGTGTGTTTACCAATTTCCCGGCCCGATTTATGGCCATATAGCGGGCATCTTCCCACAGACACAACAAAGAATGAAAATAGCCTTTTGATCATCGTAAATGTTATAGTCTGGGTAATGCTTTCTGGCGCATTTATGCTGAAAACTTCACACAGGGTGTGAAACAGCAGGTAGTTTACAAAGGTTGCAGCGTAAAGACAGGTAAGCAGTAGTGCCATTAAAAAAATAAAGCCAGTTGTTTTGAATCCGTGGAAAACGCATTGGTTATATCTCCGTTAACGGCTTAATCATAACCGCAGGCCTGACCCCACCCCCAAGGTGGTGGCCAGGGTTGCTATCAATTCTCCCAAAAGGTGATCATTGATTACCAGTCAATGGGAAAATAATCCTTTAAAAACTTGCCGCACCAGTGTTTGCCGGTGAGGATGCCGTTAAAAAAAGGATCACAGATCCGGGCGGCACCATCCACTATATCAAGGGGGGGCTGAAAATCATGGTGTTCTTCTTTTAATCGGGCCAGGACTACTGGGTCTTCGTCTGTCACCCACCCTGTGTCCACGGCATTCATGAAAATCCCATACCGGGCCAGATCACTGGCTGCCGTGTGGGTGAGCATGTTCAGGGCAGCTTTGGCCATATTGGTGTGGGGATGACGGCTTCCCTTTTTAAATCTTAAAAATTTGCCCTCCATGGCAGACACGTTAACAATGTGCTTCTGACCGGTATTGTCCTTCTTCATCAGCTCTGCCAGCCGGTTGCACAGCACAAAGGGGGCCACGGCATTGACCAGCTGTATTTCAAGCATTTCAGCGGTGGGAACCTCTCCCAGTCGCAGTCGCCAGGAATTTGTTTTTCTCAGATCCACCTGCTGGAGATCTGCATCCAGTTTGCCCGCCGGAAATACTTCTGGTACATCCAGGGAGTGATCATAGGCGTATGGGATCTGGGAGAGCTGGGCAGACAGGCGCAGCCCCACCCCGGGGGCAGCACCGTTCCATGTGACGGGCAGGGCCTTTTCTTTGGCCACATTGTCGGTGTTTCCGTATTCCAGCTGGGAAATGCAGGTCTGGTGCTGCTGTAGAAGGGACTGGGCCTCCCGGGGCAGCAGTGTCATCTCCTTTGCTTCATTTTCCATGAGGTGGGCATAAAACCCCGGGGGACGGCGCACGGTCTGGGCGGCATTGTTAATTAATATGTCCAGGCGCTGGTAGGTCTCTTTGATGTGGTCGGTGAACAATTCCACACTGGGGGTGTGGCGCAGATCCAGGCCATAGACCTGGAGCCGGTGGCCCCATTGGGAGAAATCCGTTTCCCGGGAAAAACGCAGGGCCGAATCTTTGGGAAAACGCGTGGTGGCAATGACCCTGGCACCGGCCCGGAGCATCATCAAGGTGGCCTGGTAGCCGATTTTAAGCCGGGAACCGGTGATCAAGGCCACCTGACCCTTTAAAGAGGCTGTCTGGAAGCGTTTTTGGTAATTAAATTCTGCACAGTCCGGGCACATGGCATCATAAAAATGGTGGAGTCTGGTGAACTCTGCCTTGCACACATAACAGTTTCGAGGCGTTTCCAGGCTTTGGTTTGAATTTTCCCATTCCGGGGGATTCCCCGTAAAGGTAATCTGTTCCGGGGCTATAAAAACGTCGGTTTCCCGTGCCTTTCGGATGCCTGTGGCGGCCCTCAGGTGGCGTTCCGTCTTAACGATGGCCTGTCTCTGCTGTCGTTTTTTTTCTTTATTGCGTTTTTTTATTTCCTTTCGATCGGGGCGGGAGATTTTGCCCGCCGCCGTGACCAGAGCGATACGCTCGGTTTCGGAAAGATGGGCCAGAAGTTCGGATCGTTCCACAATCTGTTCAAGTATGGGAATACAGGCGCGAATGGCTGCCAGGGTATCTTTGGGGGTATCGGTGTTGGGATTAGTACTGATAATGCTCACCTTTTTTATTCATGTTTCTGCCAGGTAATTTGCATGGCCATTAAAAACATGAAATTATTATATATTTGATGGGTATTTGTCAACCTGCTTGTATGGTGAACCCGAATTATGATATTGAAATGGGGCAGGAAAAGCCAGGGCGTCAATACTTCCTGAATTTTGAATCCCGACATGAGCCAAAGGATATTGTACACATGACCATACAAGCCAGAATTATGCTGGTGGACGATGAAACGATTACCCTCAAACGATTGAGACGGATTCTGGAGAAACAGGGGTATCTGGTCTCCTCCTATACCCATCCTTCAGGTGCCCTCAAGCGCATGGAAGAAACCCCCTATGACCTTGTTGTCACAGACATGAAAATGCCCGGCATGGATGGTATGGAGCTGATGATTGCCATCAAGGCCCGTTTTCCTGCCATGGAGGTCATTCTCATGAGCGGTTATGCCACCATTGACAATGCCATAGAAGCCACCCGGGAAGGGGCCTTTCACTACCTTCAGAAACCCTTTACCCCCGAACAGTTTCTGGAGATTGTGGAAAAGGCCCTGAATCGTCTGAGACTTAGAACCCAGGCCGCCCAGGTTGGCAACCTGCAAGAAGATAGTGAATGCAGCCTTGCGCCGCCTGTGATCATTGGAAACAGCCCGAAAATTAGAGAAATACAGACATTGATTCACCAGATTGCCCCCACAGATTGCAGTGTCCTGATCACCGGAGATTCGGGTACAGGAAAGGAACTGGTGGCCAGGAGTATTCATCTTGCAAGTACACGATCCCGGGGACCTTTTGTGGCGGTGAATTGTGGTGCCTTTACGGAAACCCTTCTGGCAAGTGAGCTTTTTGGACATGAGAAAGGGGCCTTTACCGGTGCCGTCAAAACCCGGGCCGGGCTCCTGGAAACCGCGCACATGGGCACCGTTTTTCTCGATGAGATCGGCGAAATGCCCCACTCCATGCAGGTGAAACTTTTGCGGGTGCTTCAGGAAGGAGAGTTGGTACGGGTGGGGGGTACCCAACCCATTCCCGTTGATATCCGGGTGCTGTCTGCCACGGCCAAGGATCTGAAGGCCGAGGTTGAGACCGGTGCGTTTCGTAAAGACATGTATTACCGTATTAACGTCGTTAACATAAACCTTCCGGCCCTGAACAGACGCAGTGAAGATATTCCCCTGCTGGCCTACCACATTCTGGATTGTTTGAACCGGAAAGGCTTAAAACAGATACGGGCCATCTCTTCCCGGGCCATGTCTCTGCTTAAAGGGTATGCCTTTCCGGGAAATGTCAGGGAGCTTGAAAATATCCTGGAACGGGCCGTTGCCATCAGCCGATCCAATGAAATCAGGGCCTGTGATCTTCCGGTGGATCTTGAAGAACTGGAACTTCAGACCTACCAGAGGCCTGAAAAGGATATGATGACTCTGGCAGAGCTGGAAAGGGATTATATTGCCCACCTTTTAACGATCAACCACAATGCCAAAACAAAGACTGCAGAGATTCTGGGTATTGACCGTGCCTCTTTGTGGCGTAAAATTAAAAAATTTGATTTGGAACGATAGAATTTTAAGATACGATTTCCTGGATGATCAAGTACGTTCTTTTTTTAAACACCCGCGTTCGTTTATGCAACACCTCTTTCCTTTCTCTTTGCCCGGGAGATACGGTGTGTCTTCCTGCTCCTTTCGTTGCATTCTGCAACCCATTGTTTCCAATATTTCTATAAAAAAAGTTTTCAATAACGCCGCTTTTTTTAAAATTTTTATCTAAATCAGATAGTTATCTTTTTATAGCCCTTCTGGATTTTTCTGGCACAGTATTTGTAATAGTCCATACCAGGAGGAATACCGGGATGAATTCTGATGTGTTGGTCATTTTTGAAAATGAGCAGGTGTTTCCTGATGCCTTGCACTATGCCAGGGCCTTTGCCCTTCGAATTAATGCCAGAGTCACCTTTCTCATGCTGGTTTACATGTCCTTTTCCGGCTCTAACCTTCTGCGGGTTAAACGCCATGATCTGAAAAAAACAGGTATCCGGGTTAACCGCCTGCTGGAGGAACACTCCCTCCCTTTTATTGCAAGTGGCCTTAAAATAAAGTCGGCTGTACGAATTGGTGATCCCGCCCACGAATTGCTGAAATTCCTGGCGGACAGGCCACCATTTAAGGTCATTATCTGGGGAAGCAGTCAGGAGTTACCCTTTTCATTGAAATCTTCGGGAAAACATTGGCTTGGGCGGATAACCAAGAGTCTGGAATGTCCGCTTGTGACGGTTAAAAAGCGAATATCCAAAACATAAAATACAGATGATATGGGTCGGGGCATCCCAACAATAAGCCCCAAAAACGAATAACAGGAAATTAACAGATGACAATGGAGAATTTATGGGACAATTGACGCCGGACATGATTTTGGTCTTGATTATGATAGCCTTGGCTATTTTTCTATTCATTGTGGAATGGGTCAGGGTGGATGTGGTGGCCATTCTGATGATGGTTGCCTTGCCACTTTTACACCTGGTAACACCCAAAGAGGCCTTTGTGGGCCTGAGCAGTAACGCAGTGGTGTCCATCATTGCCGTCATCATCATCGGTGCCGGTCTTGACAAAACCGGTATGATCAACAAACTGGTGAAACCTGTTTTAATGGTGGCAGGGACCAGCACCTCTCGGATTATTGTGGCCATTTCCGTCACCGTGGCCTTTATTTCAAGTTTCATGCAGAACATCGGGGCCGCAGCCCTGTTTCTGCCAGCCATTCAGCGTATCAGCAAAATGCAGAAGATTCCCTTAAGCCGTCTGCTCATGCCGGTGGGATTCAGTGCCATTCTGGGGGGGACCATCACCCTGGTGGGCTGCTCGCCGCTGATTCTGCTCAACGATCTTCTGCTTCCCTTTAAGCTGAAGCCTTTCGGGCTTTTTGATGTCACTCCCATCGGCCTTACCCTGATGGCCTCCGGTATTGCCTGTTTTATATTGCTGGGGCGGTTTATCCTTCCCCAGGGGGAATGCCAGGGTACAGAGGACAATGAAGCCTTCTGTACCATAGATGGTCTTGTGGCAAATGAGGAGGAGGTAAATTCCCATTATGAACTTACCACTGCCGATGATTTCATGGATTATCGTGATCCGGTGCATGTGGATGATTTGCGTCGTCGTTATCTTGTTAATGTCCTTGCATTAACAGAGCCTCCTGATTTTAAAACACTTTCTCCGTCTCCGGAATCGGAAATTCGTGCCGGTGTGGATCTTGTGGTCTGCGGCAGGAAAAAAGATGTGGAACGTATGGCCCTTGCTGAAGAGATGGTCCTTAAAGAGACCATTGATTGTTACAGCAGCGAGTTTGACACCTCAACCTCGGGAACGGTGGAGGCCGTTGTTTCTCCCCGATCACAATTTGCCGGGCTGACCCTGGCGGAAATCCGCGTCCAGGATCGCTTCCGTGTGACACCCTTGGAAATTCATCGCCAGGAGGAAACCTACCGGGCGGAAATTGATTCCATTGCACTTCAGACCGGAGATGTAATCCGTTTTTACGGCACCTGGAAACGTCTGGAATCCCTTCACCGGGAAGGGGGGCTTTTGTTCAGCATGCCTTCGGATCTGGAGGATATGCGGCCGGAAAAGGCCCTTTGGGCAGGCGGTTGGCTGGTGCTTTCCCTGGTGATGATCATGGGGTTTGATATTCAGCTGTCCGTGGCCTTGATGACCGGTGCCCTTGGCATGGTGATCACCCGGGTTATAAGCATTGATGAGGCGTATCAGTCCGTGGACTGGCGCACCATATTTCTGCTGGCCGGGCTGATTCCCCTTGGCATCGCTACCCAGAAAACAGGTACTGCCGAGTGGATTGCGGGCTCTATTCTCAGTATTATCGGGGATGTCTCTCCCATCGTTCTCCTGACAGTGATCGGCATTCTCTCCACCATGTTTACCCTGGTGATCTCCAATGTGGGGGCCACGGTGCTTCTTGTTCCCCTTGTGGTGAACATGGCCATTGCTGCCGGAACAGATCCGAGAATGGCGGCCCTGGTGGTGGGTCTTGCCACAAGTAATTCTTTTATGCTGCCCACCCATCAGGTCAACGCCCTTTACATGGGGCCGGGCCGGTATCGCACCGTGGATTTTATAAAAGCGGGCAGCCTTGTCAGTGTGGTTTTTCTGGTGGTGATGATTGCAATGATCAGTTTAATTTACGGCATCTAACAACAAGGAGTTTTATATATGTCAATCGTAACTATTTCCCGGGGATCCTCTTCCATGGGTAAAGCGGTGGCGGAAAAAGTGGCAGCAACCCTTGGATACAAAGTGCTCAGTCGAGATCTGCTGCTCAATGCCAGTGATAAATTTCATGTTTCCCAGCAGAGCCTGCTCCAGGCGCTCCATGATGCGCCCGGGTTGAAAGATCGGTATAAAAATACAAAGCAGATTTATCTTGCCTATGTACGGGCCACTTTATTGGAAATGGTGGCCGGGGACAATGTCGTTTACCATGGTCTGGCAGGTCATCTTCTTTTGAAGGGTCTTGATCATGTACTCAAGATCCGCATTATTGGAAACCTTGAGAATCGTGTGATGCGGAAAATGAGAGAAGACGGCATCGCCCGTCATGAGGCTCAATCACTTATTCTTGCGGATGATGCCCAGCGCAAAAAATGGACCCGTCAGATTTATGGTGTTGATCCTGCGGATAATACCCTTTATGACATGGTTATCTGTATTGACAAGCTTTCTGTGGACGATGCCGCACAATTTATATGTGGTGCCGCCAATTCAACGGCTTTTCAGTCAACGGAGGCTTGCCTTAGAAAAGCCCGGGACTTGAGCCTTGCCTGTAATGTTAAGGCCGCTCTGGTAACGGAATTTCCTGAGGTGGGGATTACCTGCGAATATGGAAATATGCTGCTTTATGCAACGGAAAAGATTGCCCATAATGGAAAATTTAAAAAAATTCTGGATTCTCTTAAGCAGGATACACCGGGAATTTTTAATCTTGAAGTTCATGCAGGGGTTCCCGCTCCTCTGGATGCTGTTTAAAAAAAGCCCCGAAACCCGCTAAGGACAACGATTAGACCATAAGGAGGAAGTCATGTCCGTTCTAATATTTACGTCGGATAATCAGGAACTTGAAGATAACATCGCCCGGGAAACCGCACAGCATCTGGGCTATAAAACCCTGAACCATACGTTTCTTGATGAAATTGCGCAACAATATTCACTGGATCCTTCCAAATTGAGGGAGGTCATGACAACAACCCCCTCCATATTAAAACGGATGCCTTCCAAGCTCTGGCATTATTCCCTATCCTGTGTGGAAACAGCGGTGTTGGATCGGTTGCTGGAAGATGATATTGTCTGCTGGGGACTGGGGGCACATTTGTATGTGCTGGTGGTGTCCCATGTCCTGAAAGTACGTCTGGTCGGTGGGGATGGATCTGCCGCAGAGACGGACACAAAAAAGGAACGTCTGCGGGAAAAATGGTCCATGATGGCATGGCAGAGAAAGGAAGCGGATCCCAGACTCTATGATCTGGTGATAAATCTGGATCAGATCAAACCCGATGAGGCGGTGACCACTGTTGCCGCCACCGTGGGGTATCCGCGGTTTAAACCCATGACCTATTCCATCAATAATCTGGCGGATCGCGCCCTGGCAGCAAAAGTTAAAAATGTTCTGCTGAAAACATTGACCGATATTCAGGTTCATGCCCAGAACGGCACGGTTGTGGTGACAACCACATGCCTGAAGCGGGACAAAACAAAGAAAATTGCCGCCATCAAAGAAATTGCCGGTCAGGTGGAGGGGTTGGGATACCTGGAGGTGCACTGGAATGTGGACCGGGTCAATGAGGCCGCCGTAGGTAACCGTTGATGTCGGTCACGATTGTCTGTGACTTACTCACCCCTGAATTGTTTTGCAAAAACATTTGTAACCAAGGAGACACTGATGTCAAAGCAACTTGAAATTTTGCTGTTGGATGATGAACTGATCGTGGGAAAACGTCTGAAACCGGCTCTGGAGAAAATCGGATGCCGTGTGGAGGTCTTCCAGGACCCCCGGGAAGCCATGAAACGTATCGGGGAAAAAGAGTTTGATATTGTGGTTACGGACATCTACATGGAAGAGATGGATGGCATGCAGGTGCTTGAAATGGTTCATGATCAATGGCCCCGGACAAAAATTATCATGATCACCGGATATGCCATGATTTCCCTTGCAAGGGATGCCATGGAAAAGGGTGCCTTTGATTTCATTGCCAAACCTTTTAAGCCAGATGATTTGAGAAAGGTCATCGCCAAAGCGGCTGAAGCCCTGGGATCTCCCCTGAATTTCAATGCTCCTGTGAACTGATTTAAATGGATAAAACATGGAAACACTACAACAGGTTCCGGAAACTCATGGCAAAGAAGGGGAGGCCGATAATACCGTGAAACATCTGTATGGTCACATAGCCGATATTCGTGAGGCCCAGCAGACCTTAATGTCACGGCGACATTTCAGTGTGAGAAAACAGATTTATCTGGGTAATGTTCTGGTGTTTCTGTTTGTGCTGGTCATTGCCGTGGTGCTGATTCTCAACAACGAAAAGGTTCAGACCCGGCTTAAATTTCTTGAATTTGTCAATGAATTTTCAGCCGAGGTTCAACAGGCCCGCCGATATGAAAAAAATTATTTTCTCTATGGAACCAATTTAGGCGATGCCATTGAAAATATTCACCTTGCAAGGTTAATATTTACCGGGGAGCTAGATACCTTTTCCGAACTGCAGGATCAAATGACCCGGCAGGCCATCCTCAGCAAGATAGAATCCTACGAGTCGCTTCTGGGGCAGTTGCTCCAGAAGCAGCAACAGAATGTGATGGATCTGCATAAAACGGCTTTTTCCAAGGAGATAGAAACCCGTCTTCGGGAGTATGGCCAGGAGATTCTTGCATCGGCCCAGGGTATGATGACCATTGAAAAGCGTGCCCTTGAAAATTCTCTTGATCAATCCCGGGATTTTCATATCTATTCCATTCTGGTCTTGCTGGTGCTCCTTGCCATGAACGCCTGGTTGCTGGTGGGGAGAATTTATTCCACTCTCAGTCGATTTTCCTCCTATGCCCAGCGCATTGCCTCCGGGGATTTCAGGCCCATCCTGCCCAAACGAAAATTTCGGGATGAGTTTACGGATCTGGCCGTGGCCATTAATGAAATGATAAAAGAGATCGATACCAGAGAGGCTGTCCTTATCCAGAGTCATAAGATGAGAGCGGTGGGTACACTGACCTCAGGGGTGGCCCATGAGCTGAACAACCCGTTGAACAATATCATGCTCACAGCCCACATGATTCTGGAGGACTATCAAGACCTGTCCGATGACGAACGTAAGGAAATGCTCAAGGATGTGACTGAAGAGACAGACCGTGCCCGAAAAATCATTCGCAATCTACTGGACTTTGCCCGGGAAAGTTCTTCAGCCATGGAATCAGTGGATCTTTACAAGCTGTTGAAGGAGACCATTACCCTGCTGGAAAATCAGATCCGGCTGTCAGGCATTACCGTGGATATTAAGTTCACCGATGATCTTCCCCGGATACATGGGGATGCTCAGAAGCTCCAGCAGGTGTTTGTCAACCTGTTGCTCAACGCCATGGACGCCTCGAAAAAGGGCGGGAAAATACAGGTCATGGGATGTCTGGGGGAAAAGGCCGACGCCGTGAATGTCACCGTCATTGATTTTGGTGAGGGCATTCCCCATCACATTGTTTCATCGGTGTTTGACCCGTTTTTTACCACCAAGCCCAAGGGCAAGGGAACGGGCCTGGGCCTTAGTGTATCCCAGGGGATCGTGGCCAAGCATGGCGGCACCATCAAGGTTAAGAGCAAAGAGGGCAGTGGATCAAGCTTTATGGTGACCCTGCCGGTGGTGACCTTTCCGGATCATTTCTCCTTTCATCTGTGAGACATGCCCTGAATATTTTCATATTGATTAATTCGCCTTTATGATTTATCAATCAAGGGTGGCTGTTACGTGATAATCCCGTTTTTTCAGATGGATGTCTGAGAGAACGGGATTATCGCGTACTGCAGATAAAGATCCATGGGAACTTGCTGGTTTTTTTTATATGAAAAGGCAGCCTCCAGGGCAACTTCAGCAGAGCCGTCCCCCCGATGGGCAATAGGAACCGGACAATCGAGCTGTCTACAGTTCCGGTCCGGGCCCATTGCCCGTCGGGGGGACGGCGGCATAATGCCATTTTCATGCTTCGTTGTGTCCGACAGGACATGTGGATTTATATGAAAAATAGATTGTGATGGTGAAAATTTCAGGATGAAACGTGCGCACATATCAAATCCATGGCTGGCAAAGCGGGCTGTTCAATGGGGAGGTGTTATAGTCTCTCCCCTGCCGTTGCTGTTGCTTATGGGAACCCAGGATCCCTTTCCACCGGTGTGGCGCCTGGTCATTGCCTGTCTGGCATCCATCACCGCTTTTGGTTGTGCGCTTACCCTGTTCCGATGGCCCGGGCCCGGCAAATTTTTTGGTGTGGTATCAGGTGCTGCGGCCTTTGTGGCGGCCCTGCCTTGTCTTGTGCAAAATCCCTTCATGGCCTTGCTGGGGGCGGTGGCATTGATCACCGGAGGATTTGCCTTGCTGGATTTCACCCCCGACATTGGTCATGACAGGGAAACTATTGCCGGGGTTCATCCAGTTTACAGGGGCGGGTGGGAGGAGCTTTTTAACCGTCCCGCCGCCATTGTATTTTTTACCTTTCTGGGGTTGTGCCTTGTGGGTACCCTGATGCTTCTCTTGCCAGGTATCATGAGTCATGATCCCATTGTCCTTGTGGATGCGGTCTTTACCTCGGTGAGTGCGGTGTGCGTCACGGGCCTGGTGGTGCTGGATACCCCCGCGGATTTTTCCCTGGCAGGGCAGGGGGTCATCCTTATTCTTATTCAGTTCGGGGGGCTTGGTATCATGAGCATTACCACGGTTGCCATGCATGCCATGGGGCGACGATTAAGCCTACGCCAGGAACGCCTCATGACCTCTTTGATGGACGCCGATCGCAAGGACCTGCTGGCATCCCTTGTGCTGATTCTTAAATTCACCTTTCTGGTGGAGACTGTGGGTGCACTTTTTCTTGGGGGTGTGTTTTATGCCATGGGTGACAGCCCCGGCCAGGCCGCCTGGCAGGGCGTTTTTACGGCCATATCCGCCTTTTGCAACGCCGGTTTTTCTCTGCAGACACAAAGTCTTGTTCCCTATCAGAATGCCCCTCTGGTTCTGCACATGGTTGCTGCATTAATTATCTGCGGGGGGATGGCTCCTGCCACCAGTCTACTGATTCCTCGGTGGTTGCAGGGCAAAACGGTTCCGGTGACGGTGCGCATAGACCTCGTAACCACAGCGGTGTTATTGATTTCCGGAAGCTTTTTCATGCTGGCCTTTGAGTGGAACGGCGTATTGTCGGGCCTGTCTTTTTTCAATAAGATCCACAATGCCTGGTTTCAATCGGCAACCCTGCGTACCGCCGGATTTAATTCCGTGGACCTTGCCGGAGTCATGAGTCCCACTTTTCTTGTCATGCTTTGTCTGATGTTCATCGGGGGGTGCCCCGGTGGCACAGCCGGTGGGATAAAAGCCACCACCATGGGTATTCTGGCAATGACCTTCTGGGCCAACATCACCCATCGTAACGGGGTGAGACTCCAGAACAGAAATATTCGTCCGGTGACGATTTTTCGCGCCATCACCATTGTGGTTTCAGGGGGGGTGATCTGGTTTGTGGTGGTATTGATGTTGGAAGTCACCCAGCAGATTCCCGCCCGGAGCATCATTTTTGAAGCCACTTCCGCCATTGCCACGGTGGGGCTTTCCATCGGTGCCACGGCCCAGTTTGATCAGATTGGAAAACTTATTATAATACTTGCCATGTTCATTGGGCGTATTGGCCCTGTGACGCTTTTCATGCTGTTAAGTGATGCGTCACTTCCCCCGGTTTCCCGTTGTCCTGATGCAAAAATAACCCTTACATAAAGGCTTTTTCATATGATTCAACAGATATTAATCATTGGCCTGGGGCAGTTTGGCATGTCCCTTGCCCGGACCTTGTCCCAGAAGGGCGCTGAAGTAATGGCCGTTGATCCCCAGAAGCCTCTGGTACAGGAGGCCTCTGTGTTTGTAACAGAAGCCCTGGCCATGGATGCCACCGACGAGGTGGAGCTTGCCCGGCTTCATCCGGAAAAACGAGATGCAGTGGTGTGCGCCATCGGTGATGATTCCAAGGAGCAGTCCATCATCTGTACCGCTTTGCTCCGACAAATGGGGGCCCCCTTTATTGTTGCCCGGGCCAATGATAAAATGCACCAGCGGATTCTGCACCTGGTGGGGGCCCATAAGATTGTGAACCCCGAGCAGGAATTCGGGATGCGGTTTGCCAATCGCCTGCTGTATCGTCATGTCATTGCAGACACAGCCATTGGAGAAGATCTTAACCTCACCGAAATTCGTATACAACCCTCCATGGTGGGGAAAAATCTCATCGAACTGGCACTGCCCAGACGCTTTGGTATTCTGGTGGCGGCCATCCGCCGGGGATCCCCCGATCGAATCATACAGCCCTCCCCCCATGAACCCCTGCAGGCCGAGGACAATCTCATGATTGTCTGCAATGAAACGGCTATTTCAAAATTCATAAAGGGGGTCTGACCATGAAAAACTCACATGCGGTGCGCATAGGGCTGTGGCTGATGATGGGGTTCAACCTGCTGATGGCGTTGGGATCCATCTGGATTTTCATGCGTATGGCCCCGGCCATTGAGGTGATCATTGACAGAAATGAACGCTCCCTTGAGGCATGTGAAGAAATGTTGACCTCACTTGCGTTGATAGGGCCGGACAGCAGGGCCAACCAGGCATTGGAATCCTTGTTTGTCTCTTCACTCAAACGGGCTGAGAACAACATCACAGAAGCGGAAGAACCCGTGCCACTGAAGTCTATTAATGTCCGGTTTCACAGGGCTTTTCTGGGAAATATGGATGCCCGCCGGGAAATCGTTTCCGCCATAGCACTGCTGGCAAAAACCAATAGAGAAGCCATGATAAAAGCTGATATCCATGCCAGGCAGTTTGGATATGCCGGGGCCTGGGCAATTGTTTTTATGGCGGTTATTGTTTTTATGGCGGGGATGCTGTTCAAGCGAACTCTTGAAACCCATCTGGTGAACCCTCTGGGGGAAATAGAGGCGGTGATCGCTGCCCATCAGAATGGAGATATCATGCGGCGCTGCACCGGAACAGATGTGTCAAGGGATGTGCAGGGGCTGTTTAACGGATTAAATGAATTGCTTGATAAAATGCAGTTTCAGACCGTTGCCGCCAGTAATTTCCGGGCCTGGTTTTAGGGTGTGTTCTTTCCTAAGGCTCCGGTAAAAAATTAACCATCTTTAATGCAGGATCTATTGCCCCACCGGGGTGTCTCTGTCAGAGACTATTTGCATAGTTTGTTTTCTAACAGTTCCTGAGATGGCAGATCTTATGACAAAGTCAGCATTCGTATGCTGCGCAGCTCCAAATATAGGCGAGTATGCTCACGGGCCAAATATTTATATTTTCAACCCGAATATTAACAATTCAACCATGATGTTCTGCCTCACATAGCTATCGAGACCCATCTTGTATGGATTGAAATAAATTGCTTGCCCCACATAAGTGGTTATGCAATATTGCTCATTATGTTTAAGTGGGTGGTTCAGGGGATTGCCTTATTTGAAATCTCACGGCTTTGTCCCTGAAAATAATCGTTGGGTGATGATCAAGGGAGACCATCAAATGGATTCAAAAACCAAAGTCGGGATTATTATTTGTCATCGTTATCGTCGCTGTGCCGGTGGAAAGTGTTTCCGTTCCATGCGTAATATGGAGGGGGCTTTCAGTATCTATAGTACCCCACCGGAGCTGGTGGGGTTTACCACCTGTGATGGCTGCCCCGGGGGAAATATAGAATATGCCGGGGCTGAGATGGTGAAAAACGGAGCCCAGGTGATTCATCTGGCTACAGGTCTGGTGGTGGGCTATCCGCCTTGCCCTTATATTGATACATTTAAACCTTTTCTTGAAAAAAGGTTTGGGGTAAAAGTGGTGGTGGGTACCCATCCCATTCCCACCAGCTATCTTGATATGCACACCCATCTGGGTACCTGGAAAGATGCTTCCTGGAAGCCGCTGATTGCGACTACCATGACCGATGAAAAAATGCGTGCAGCGTATAATTGATTTTGTGTGGAACGTTGGCGTTTACGGCCGGTTTGGATTTTACGAGCGAAAATGAATGAGCTTGTTGATTTAAAGGCGATTTCAGTCTGATTCAATTTTGTCGTCACAAGATATGGTTGATTAGTTGAGCTAAAATAGACCATGTAGACGATGGTAGTGCCTGAAATATGAAGATCGCAACAGGATCAACAGCACCATGAATGAATGGAAAGAAGGGAAAGAAGGGAAAAATATGACGGATATTTATGATGAATTAAAAATAAAAGCCCGAGCCTTGTGGCAGCAACATGGGCTGCTGGATGAACCCATACAGGTAACGGCCCGGGCGCTTTCCACCCATGAAGCCATTGGAAACCCCGAAGCAGACGATTATCCCATTCAAAAGGGGAAAGAAAAACTCATGCAGGCCGATTTCAAGGGTGCCCTTGGACAGGCATTCACCGATCATTATGCCGATTTCAATGGTACCCTTGGGGAAATTTTGGAGATGACGCTTCACAATAACTATCGGCGGTCCATCTTTGTTGCAGCCTTTAATGCGGTGTATTGTTATCTGGGCTTGGTGGGGGGAACCATTCATTGTAAAGACGAGGAACCCGTGGTCTGTGCGAATAAGCTATTGGCTTATATCCAGGAAAACCATCCCGGGCCGGAGAGAAGACGATTGCGCATCACCCAGATCGGATTGCAGCCCCGGATGACGGAAAAACTGTCCTCCTTTTTTGACATGCGTCTCATTGATCTGGACCCGGAGAACATCGGGCAGACCAAGTATGATGTGAAAATCGAGGGGCCCCAGGCCACCGATGATGCCGTCAGCTGGTGTGATCTGCTCCTGGTGACAGGCTCCACCATTGTCAATGGCACGGCCGGACGATTCATTGGAGACACACCGGTCATTTTTTATGGAACCTCCATTGCAGGACCTGCAAAGGCCCTGGGGCTGACTCGATTTTGTTCGGAATCAAGGTAGTCAGAGCTCATATGAAAATGTGGTGAAGGTATTGGGCTTGGCCATAAAATGGGCCATGTTGTGGTTAAGCCCTTTTTTTGCAATTTTCTATGCAACGTTAAGGTTATGTAATTCAACCAAGATTTTTGCCTGACCCAATCTGCAAAGTCCATTGAAAAGATTTGGCATCCTTGTATATTAAAAATAATAAAAAATAGGCTTACCGAATTTTCAAAGAGCAGGTCAAAAAAGGGCCTATTTCAGCTTGGCTTTGAACCGATTAACTTCATTATCAAATCAAAAGTAGTTTACATTTTTTTAAAGAGGATCGTCGCCAAATGGGGCATTCAGCTCGTGAATCTGTAGAGCAAAAATGAAGAATGACAAAAAATCCTGTGTTTTATGTTCAATTGTGTTTTTTTTGTTTAAAGAATGTGAAAAAAATAGTAATTTGAGTTTTGCATCAACAAAATGACGATGTGTCTGCCCGTACGAATTGAGAACTTATAACCCGCAATTCAATTTTATCTGATTGATTTGTGATTGAGCTGATCGCAATCATTCAATGGGGGAAATATGGCTGAAAAAAAAGCGGAGAAACAATCAGTAAAACAATCAGTAAAAAAAGCAGTAAAACCAACAAAACAAGATTCACCCGCTTTAAATCGAAAATTCAATGAACAGCAGGCCATTTTAGATGGAATCAGCGAAGTGATATATGTCTCTGATCCGGCAACCTATGAATTGCTTTATATAAACGAGGCTTTTGTCAAAAATTGGGGAGACTGTACCGGGCAGCAGTGTTACAAGGTGCTCCAAAACCTTGAAATGCCCTGTCCGTTTTGTACCAACGACAAAATTTTTGATCCTGACAATACTTCCGGTGAATATGTCTGGGAGTTTCAAAACCAGGTGACAAAAAAATGGTACCGGTGCATTGACAAGGCCATTTACTGGCCCGATGGACGTCGGGTTCGGTATGAAATGGCCATTGATATTACCCGCCAAAAAGAGATGGAAGATGCGTTGAGGGCCCAGTCCCAGGAGATTCTTGAGCTTTCAACCCCGGTGATACAGATCTGGAAAGGAATTGTGATGGCACCGCTTATCGGTTCACTGGACAGCCAGCGAACCCAGCACTTCATGGACCGATTTCTCAACAGTATCGTTGAGAGCCAATCCCAGGTTGCCCTGGTGGATATTACCGGGGTACCAACCATTGATACCCAGACGGCCCAGCATCTCATTGAGGCCATTACGGCCTCCCGCCTTCTGGGAACCAAGGCGATTCTCACCGGTGTCAGTCCTTCCATTGCCCAGACCCTGGTGCACCTGGGAATTGATTTGTCCAGCATAGAGACACACACCTCCCTGGCCAAGGGACTTGCCATGGGATTGAAAATCCTCGGATTCAAGCTGGAAAGCCTTGATTCTAACCGGAAAAAATAACCCTGAAATTCATTAAATTTTCGGTCAGCATCCCATTTTCACCTATGTTGGCCTGCTCACACAGCATTCGTGTGCGATGTAGTCCCAAATAAAAGAAGATGGCGTGCGCAGGTCAAACATTTACAGATCAATTCCAATATTCACGAAATTCAAGGCATCCTTAAAAATCAGGTTACATTTTTAGAACATTCCCCATTTGTAAGGACGTCTTTCCAAAAGAGTGTAAGGTACTTTTGGGCCCATATGAAAGATGTCAAATCCAAGTATTTATTTTATTATTTTCAAAAGTTTGGGAGATCACTATGGGTGCAGACAGCATCGCAGTAAATAGAATTCGCAATATTTTGCTGGTTACCGTTCCGCCGGATCCTGAGGATGAAACCATCACCGTTCTCCAGGAGAAGGTTTTGAAGGCCATGAGCTGGCATGATGCAAAAGGTGTTATCCTGGATATTTCCGTGGTGGAGACCCTGGATTCTTTCTTTGCCCGCACAATTTCCGAGACATCTCAAATGGTGGAGCTTATGGGAGGGCGTACCATTGTCAGTGGCATGCAGGCAAATGTTGCCATCACCGCCACCCAGCTGGGCTTGACCCTGGACAATATCCAGACAGCCCTGGATGTGGATATTGCATTGAATCTGCTGGAGAACATGGATTAATAAAGGGGAGCAGGATATGCTCAATGACGCTGCTGTTGAAATTAGAATCCGCGTGGAAGGAGATATTGTTCTTGTTCGAAAAAAAATTCGTGAGGCTGCTGGATCCGCCGGATTTGGAGGAACGGATATTACCAGAATCGTTACGGCCGCCTCAGAACTGGCCCGAAATATTTTTAAATACGCGGGAAAGGGAACCGTGCGTTGCACCAGAGTGGAAAATGGAAGCCAGCAGGGATTGACCATTGTTTTTAAAGATCAAGGGCCGGGAATCAGCGATGTCACCCGGGCACTGCAATCAGGGTATACCACCTCCAATGGGCTGGGCATGGGGCTGCCAGGTTCCCGGCGGTTGATGGATGAAATGCACATTGAGTCAGCTCCGGGTGAAGGTACAATTGTTGTTGTATCCAAATGGTTGAAATGATGGAACTGAATCAAAAAAGGATTGTTGTCACCAATGCCGGGGATGTCAGCCTTGCCCGGAAAATTGTCCGGGAGATGGGTGAATCCGTTGGGTTTGAGAGTCTCCTTGTACAGGAACTTGTCCTTGTGGCAAGTGAATTGGCATTTAATATCATCAATCATGCAGGTCAGGGAGAGATGTTTTTCATTCCTCTGGAAGGCAAGAAGAGAGGCATACAGATGGAAACCCTTGACCAGGGACCTGGCATTCCGGATATTGAAATCGCCATGACGGATGGTGTCTCCTCGGCCAACTCCCTTGGTTACGGCCTGGGTTCCATTAATAGAATAATGGATGTACTGGACATTTGTTCGCCAGTTACCAACGGAAGGGGTACCCGGATCTGCTGTAAAAAATATCTTCCCATGGAATATATATCTCATGGCCACAGTCCATTGTCTGTGGGGGTGGGGTCGCGTCCCTATCCCGGAATGCGTGACAATGGGGATAGTTTTATTGTCAAGCGTTTTGGATGCCGGTTGCTGGTGGGGGTCATTGATGGGTTGGGACATGGAACTTTTGCCCATGAAGCGGCCCAGCGAGCAAGGCAATATGTGGAAAAACATTATGATCAGCCATTTGAAAAAATTTTCCAGGGCACGGGCAGGGCCTGCAGATCCACCAGGGGAGTGGTAATGGCACTTGTGAAATTTGAATGGGATACCGTTCCCATAAAAATGACATTTGCCAGTATCGGTAATATTGAGGTCCGTCTTCAGAATGGAAATACCGGTGCATTACCCGTTCGCCGGGGAATTATCGGTAAAAATGCACTTACCCCCATAATTCATGAACAATCTTTTGATCCTGGAGAGACCCTTTTCCTTTTTTCCGATGGCATCACCTCCCATTGGCCCAGGGATGAATTCCTCGATCTGAAGGAAAAATCGGCGGATGAAACTGCTCGAATCATGTTGACCACCCTTGCAAAGGAAAATGATGATGCCACACTGCTCATCGTAAAATCAAACTTGTAGGAGATTTTACTGCATGGATGAGAAAGAACAGATTAGGCAATTAGATCATGAAAAAACGATTTCAACCGGTCTCAGGTTAGAACTTGAACAGGTTCACCATGAACTGCACAAAACAAATTCCGAGTTAATGCAGTTGACCCTTGAACTTGATGACCGGGTTGAAGAACGAACCCGTGAATTACAGAAATCAGAGCAGGCGCTTCGGGAACACCGGGATCATCTCCAGGAGATGGTCCAGGCACGCACGGCATCTCTGGAGAAGGTCAATGCCACCCTGGCCCGGAATATGAAAGCTCTGGAAGCCTCTGAAGAACAATTTAGAAGTCTTGTGGCCACCATTCCGGATATTGTTTATCGAATTGATTCCAGAGGAAGATTCACTTTTATTAATGATGCAGTGGAAAAACTTGGCTATACACCTGATGAGCTCATTGGGGAACATTTTCGAAAAATAATTATTCCTCACTACGAAAAAAAAATATCCCTGGAAAATGTTTTAAAAAATATCGAAACCATAAATACAGAAAAAAAACCGATAAAGTTATTTGACGAAAGACGTACCGGAAAAAGGAAAACCACAGGCCTGGAGATTAAATTGCTGTGCAGGGACAGTTCCCGGCTCTATTATGGCAATCTTCAAAAATTGGGAAAACGCAGTGTGATTGTGGAAGTCAACTGTACAGGGCTTTACCGGGAAAATTCCACCAAGGGAGAAAATGTGTACATCGGTACAGTGGGAGTTATCCGGGATATATCGGAGCGAAAGTGCCTGGAAGATGATTTAAGAAAGGCCAGGGACGAGCTGGAAATTAAAGTTCAGCAGAGAACCCAAGCCCTTGTCCAGAAAAATAAGGCATATACCGAAGAGCTTATCAAAAGTCAGCTCCTGGAAAAGGAGCTGATCCAGGCCCAGAAAATGGAGGCCGTGGGTACCCTTGCAGGGGGTATAGCCCATGATTTTAACAATATCCTTTCCATTATTCTTGGCTTTGCGGAATTGTCCAGTGATCATGCCGGGGAAAATGACGAGCTTGCTGAAAATCTAAATGAAATTAAAGTGGCGGGAAACCGCGCAAAAGATCTCATCCGCCAGATTCTAACCTTTGCCAGAAGATCCGATGAAAAAGTTCAGCCCATTAAGGTCAGTCTCATCGCAAGGGAAATTCTCAAGTTGTTGCGTTCAACCATTCCCACCTCCATTGTCATTGTTGACGATGTGAAAAGTGATGGACAGATCATGGCCAATCCCACCCAGCTGCACCAGATTTTCATGAATCTTGCCACCAATGCGGCCCAGGCCATGGATAAAATGGATCAAGGGACTCTGACATTTTTCATTCGGGACATCGACATTGACCATCGTATGAATTTTAACAGGCCCCATCTTGCCCCGGGTAGATACGTCATGATAAAAATTACGGATACCGGCAAAGGCATTCCCAAAGCTCATCTTGATTTGATATTTGAACCTTATTTTACCACAAAATCCTCTGGGGAAGGGACGGGACTGGGGCTTTCTGTGGTTCATGGAATTGTGAAAAATTGCAATGGGGATATCTCGGTGAAAAGCGGTCCGGATACGGGAACGGTATTCACTATTTTCTTTCCTTTGGTGACGCATGGGATGAAATCCGTTGTAGACGACAAAAAGCATCTGCCCATGGGTGCGGAGCGTATTTTTGTGGTGGATGATGAAATGATGATTGTCAAGCTCACCTCCCGGATTCTGGAGCAGTTGGGCTACACGGTGGTCAGCTCAAACAATAGTCTTAAAGCCCTTGAAATAATTCGAAAAAGCCCTGATGACTTTGATTTGGTGATCACGGATATGACCATGCCCCATTTAACCGGGGACAGACTGACCCTTGAAATATTAAAAATTCGACCGGATCTGCCTGTTATTATCTGTACAGGTTACAGCGCACGGATCAATGATGACACCGTTGCAAACACAGGAGCCAGTGCCCTGCTCATGAAACCGGTGAATAAAGAAAAATTATCCGAAATCGTAAGATCTGTGCTTGATGGGTAGTGATTTATACTATTTATTTTTTCCCCAGTTCAATCGCCTCCAGGGCCGATGCCAGATCCTTGTGAATGTCAAATAATTTGTCCACCCGGGTGATCTTCAGCATTTGCCTTACATTGTCCGGGGGCTCGCACAAAAAGCAGGATTTCCCCGCCTGGAAGGTCAATTTCCGCACTTTTAGAAACAGCATGATGGCCGAACTGTCTGCAAAGGACATTCCCCTTAAGTTCAGCAGGCAGTGTTTTCCCTCAATGCCCCTGGTAAACTCGGGAATATCCATTTTAGAAATTTTATCTGCATCCAGCTGCCCGAACAGGTGGAGAATCACCATGCGGGCCGTATCGTCCTTAAAGTAGGAAAATTCTTTGTGTCCCACATTTTCCAGCAGTGAAGTGACGGCACTTTCCCGGGTGTTAAACACGACGTCTTTAAAAAGATCATATATCCGGCTTACCTTCAGGGAACGCATCACTGGCGCCTGGATGCCGCAGAAAGCCAGCTGGAATTTTTCCCTCTGGGACCTTGTGTACAGTTTCACCAGAAATCCGATACCCGACGAATCCATGAAGGTGACCGGGGACAGGTCCATGAGGACCGTGTTTTTGCCGTTGATTCCCTGCAGGATGGTCTCTCCATGGTTGATGATCCTGTTGGCATCCAAGGGATTTTCAAGGACAACGACATCCATGGCTAGAGGACTGTCCTGGTTTATCTCCCCCGTGGCAGGGGTTGACACCTCTGCCGTTTGTTTTGCCTTGAGCGTGAAAAACAGTTTTCGATATTTCATGTAAAGAATGGGGGGAAGGATCAGGATGCCGAACTTGAAGAAGCCGATGAAATAACGCTTGAACAGTCGCATGGGGTCCTGGGTGATGCGGTATATCCACTCCAGGCCGTTTTTTTGTATCCACACCGGGGCCCTTTTCACCCGGCCGGTGATGAATTCAAAGGTACCGCCGATGCCGATGGTCACCGCGGCTTTGAGTTTGGAGCGATTGCGTTCAAACCACATCTCCTGTTTGGGATTGCCGAACCCCACAAAGAGGATGTCCGGCCGGGCCTCATTGATCGCTTCCAGAATCTGCTTGTCCACGGTTTCTTCATCCAGGATTTGTTCCCCTTCCACATGGACAAAGGGAGAACTGATACCGGCAATGCGCAGATCCGGATGCTTTTTCTGGAAGATTTCTGCGGTTTTCCAGGCCACGTCTCCGGCCCCCCCCAGAAGGTAGATGGATTTCCCCCGCTGGGCACAGGCCGCCGCCAAGGCCGGAACCAGATCCGCACCGGTGACCCGTTCCTTGAGCCGGGTGCCCAGAAGCCGGGCAGCCCACACCACGGGCATGCCGTCCGCCGTCACCAGATCGGCTTTTCTAAGGATGGTGACAAGCTCCGGATGCCGGAAACGGTTGGGCAGCCAGGAGACCGTATTTACAATAAAATCCACATTCACCGTGGCCACATATTTGGCCTGGTGGTCCCTGCCGAATCGTTCAACCAGTTTAAAAATGGCCTCAATGGCCTGGTCAAAATTTAAGTTGTCAACGGGGATGCCCAGGATCAAGCCGGTTTCCTGTTTCATAATGGTTTACTCCCCTGCAGGGTTGATACGGGGATCGGGAAGGGTACGGCCGATCTCCTTGAAATTATCACAGTTCAGCTCTATGCCCATCCAGTCACCCAGGGTTCTTAGTTCTTTATTAAACTGCTTTTTAAGCCGGGCCGTGGTTTCCGGTGTGAGCTCCGGACGTTTTTCCATCTGCCAAGGTTTTTTGATGAGGTCTCGTATGCTTTGGGGAATAAATTTTCTCCGGATGAAGGTGACCAGCGGATTGTCCACAATGGCATCCCGCAGTGGATTTACCTGCAGGCGCTGTTTTGACACATTGGATGCCTGGAGGTCAAAGTCCCATTGGGGCGTCTGGCTGTAGCCCAGGAATTTACAGACCCTTTCAAGCTCGTACTGGGGCCGGGAAACCAGGGAATCAAAAAATACAGGCAGAATGTTTTCCTTCCCATAGCTCTTTATAAAGGGGGGCAACTGCTTTGTGTACATGCTGTAGGCAATGAGCATGGGAAGGGTGGTAACCGCACGATTGATGTCCACAAATACCTCTTTTTCCGTCCAGTGATGGATGTACTGGGAGACCAGTCGATCTATGGGATGTCGCATGACATAGATCAGTTTCAGACAGGGCATTGCAGCCTTCATCCGGGAAATGGTGTCTGGATAGGTGGGCAGTTTGGTGTAGTGGGTGCTGGATTCTCCGCACAGGGTGGTGTCATCTGCCTCTTTGAACAGATCTTTGTACCAGTCAAGGCCCTGGGCGTAGATTTCATCGTTGCTGAAAAAATTGGGTTCCTTGGGGTTGCTCATTAAAATGCCCGGTTGAACGGCCAGTTGATCGTGGAGGGTGCTGGTGGCGCATTTCATGGCACCGATGATGATAAAATCCGGTGTGGTTTTCATATGTTTTCCCCTGTAATGTCTGGGTGGTGGCTGATGTTGTGCCCCCTGTCAATTTTGGGGTTTGACAGCTTCTGGTTGGGTGCGGGCTGTATCTTTTCTGGCATTGTTTTCCAAGGGGTTGCGGAACTGTATCCAGGTATCCCTTACACTGTATTGGCAGTTGTGGGGCTGTTTGTTGCCTGCGGCTTCCCGGAGCCGTGCAATCAGCCAGCCTGCGGCCCACATTAAATTGGCCGCCATTAATCCCGGGGTGCCGTAAAATTTGGCAAAGTACCGGGTTCTGGATGCATAAAAGTAACGGGGCAGGCGACGACGCCGGGCCAGGGAGGATTTAACAGAAGAGCTGCCCCCCCGCAGATGTACCACCCGGGCCCGGGGCCAGTAAAGGATCTGCCAGCCCTTGTCCCACACCCGGCGGCAATAATCATTGTCTTCAAAATACATGAAATAATCGTCATCCATGGGCCCCACTTCCTGTATGACCGTGTGCCGGATTATCACGCAGGCAAAGCTGGTCCAGCAAGGGTAAATGGGGATATCAGAGGCGTTAACGGGGATATCATAGGCCTTTAAAAGCCGGGTGACAGGGCCGGTGCCTGCGGCATCAATGGTCTGGCTTAACGGCGTGTGGTTGTTAAAGCAGCTGATCTGTGGCGTGCCATCGGGCCACTCCAGGCGGGGGCTTATCAGCCCTGCCTCGGGGTGTTCTTCCACAGTTTTGAGCAAATGGGCCAATGCCCCTGGCCGGACAATGGTATCACTGTTTAACAATAGGTAAAAATTGGCCTCTGCAGCTTGAATGCCGAGGTTGTTGCCCCAGGAGAATCCGCCGTTCACCGGGGAATGGACCATGGTGATCCATGATTCCCACTGATTTTCAAGAATGGCTTTTTCAATGACCTTTCCTGAACCATCGGGGGAGTTATTGTCCACCAGTACCACAATATCCCTGGCAGGATTTATCTCATTCACCAGTGAGTTGAGACACTGCATGGTTAGATCAAAGGAGCAGTAATTGATAATCACAACGGATAAACGGTGGCCCATGGGGTTTCCTTGGTTAATATTTGTGATGTAATGTATAAAGTCCCATGGCCAGATTTACATAGGCGTGGTGGGGGAACTGATTCAAATTCTGGCCCAGCACCCCCAGGGCGGTCAGAAGATATCCGGTGGTATCCATGGGGCTGCATTTCAGGATATGGCAATGGGTCTGGATGAGTTTTTTTCCAGGTCCCTGGGGCACCGTGAAACTCTGGAGAAATTTAAAAAGATCAAAAAATGGAATGGCGCAGACGTCTGAACCGGCCCAGTCAATGACCCTGAATTGTCTTGTAAAAACAGAGGTGTGGGGAGGCCGCATGATGTTGCCCCGCCACAGATCATTGTGGGCCAGGGCTGTACAGGGCTTCCAGGCACCGGATTCAATGCGCTTTAACGCATCTGCGGCAGCTTTTGTCATCTCACCTGCAAAGGCCTTTTCACGGCATAAGGCCTCCAGGGGAGACACGATCATGGAAGGGAGATCCGTGGGGGAGACGGGTTTATTAGTGGTTTCAAGCACATCTGTAAGCCATCTGCTTACCATGGGGGTTAAGAGACGTTTTTGCACCTGCCATACCCACCGGTTTTGACTTAAGGCAATATTGAGATCATAGAGCGCCCAGGAAATCCCCTGGACATCCCCGGAGAGAAACGGCAGATCAATGATCCGGTCATGGGGGGAGGAGAGCAGGGCCTTTGCGGCCCGGGCTTTTTCCACGTTGTCCCGGACCAGGGTCTTTCCCACAGGGTTGGCGCAGAGGATAAAGGCCGCAGGGCTACCGGCCATGTCCCGGATCAGTCCCTTGTAAGTGACATCAACGGGGTAATAGTTGTTTTTCATGGGGCCCGGGTCCAGGGTCATCTTTTCAATGTCCAGGTCCCGTTTGCGGATTTCATCTACCCCGGAAAGCGATTGCTTTAATGCCGCCAGAACCGGGGGAAACAGCAATGGATCAAAAGATGTCGGGGTGTATGTCATGTTTTATATAGCCCTGTTTTTCCAGGAACAGCATCACCATCTGGGCGGCCTCTGCCTGGGTGGTGTTGGAGGTGTCTATGGTCAGTTCGGCGCTGGTGGGTGTAATATACGGGTCGTCCACGCCGGTGACCCCTTTGATTTTACCCTGTTTGGCCTTGGCATAAAGTCCTTTTCTGTCCCGGAGTTCACACACATCAAGGGGGGCGTTCATGTGGATTTCAACATATCCGCCATACTGGCTGATGAGATCTCTGTTGAATCGTCGGGACTCTTCATAGGGGGCGATGGGGGCGCAGATGGCAATGCCCCTGTTTTTTGTGATTTCACTTGCCACAAAACCGATGCGTCGTACATTGATCTCCCGGTGCTCCTTGGAAAAATTGAGTTCCCTGGAGAGATTGCTTCGCACAATGTCACCGTCAAGCAGGGTTACGGGCCGATCCCGCATTTCCATGAATTTTACGTACAATACCTTTGCCAGGGTGGATTTTCCGGCCCCGGACAGGCCCGTCATGAAAAGGGTAAAGCCCTGTTTGTGCCGGGGGGGATGGGTTTTTTTAAGTTCAGCCACCACTTCGGGAAAGGCAAACCATTCCGGGATCTCCTCGTCAAACTCCAGGCATCGCCGCAGTTCCGAAGAGCCGATCTCCCGGGTTTCCACATCGGGTTCAATTTCGTTGCGGAACAGATAGCGTTTTTGGGCCGGGACATAGGCCATGGGGGTCAGGGGCACCATTTCAATGCCGATGGCTGGGCCATAGGCTTTTACCTCTTCCTGGGCCTTTCCCGGGGGATAGAATAGTTTGTTACCAGTTTCGTGCATGAAGGGATCTGCCTGGTCCGGGGCCACCATGAAGTGGGTACAGCCGAAATTTTTCTTGATAATGGCCTGGAGTACCGCCTCTTTGGGTCCGGCCTTTCTGGAGGCAAAGGGCAGAAGCCCCAGCATGATCATGGTTTTGGGAAACTGGTGCACAAAGGCCTTGTAGCAGTACACCGTGGTGAAATGATCCAGGTCCCCCGGGGCCGGAAGGCCAGCCACGGGCTGGAGAAAAATATGGGCACGGGCGTCCCTGGCCGCCTGCATGACCATCTCTTTGTGGGCACAGTGCAGCAATTTCTCCGTGTGAAATCCGATGACGTTGCGCCATCCGTTCTGGGTAAAAAGGCGATGGGTTTCAGAAGGGGGGGTTCTAAGGTCCATGAAATCAAAATGAAGCGGGTGGTGAAGTCCTTCAATGGTGCCGCCGATGTACCAATTTTCTGTTTTGTTGAACAGATTGAACACCGATGGATGGAGATGTTCATCCTCTGTGCCGTAGACGGCCTGGGCTTCCAGGCGTTTGTCTGGTTTCCAGATGTCTTTGATATGTAAAATGGCCAGGAGAAATCCTTCGGAATCACATAAACCCAGATCTCTACCGGGTTCCAGGGAGGTGGCCAGAGATTCAGAAATGTCAAGGCAGATGGGAAGGGGCCACACCGTTCCGTTGGCAAGGCGGTTGTTGGCCAGCACCGATTCATAATCTTCCCGGACCATGAACCCGTTCAGGGGATAGAACGCACGGTTGCACAGAAGTTCCAGGTCGTAGAGCTGGCCTTCGTTAAGATTGAATTTTGTCAGGCTCAGTGCCTCTTGTTTCAGACGTTCCACTCTTCTGAAGTGGACCATCAGGCTTTCGGAAAAATCATTCATGGGGGTTCATGTCCCTTCTCTTAATGACTCGTTTTTTGGGATGCCCAGCTTGTTTTTAATAGTTTTTTTCTAATTCTTCCCGGTGTTTCTGTTTTATTTCCTGTAATTTTTTTTTGTGCACTTTATTTAGGCTGTTTATGCCAAGCTTGCGGCCCAGGAACCCTGTTAAATAAAGCAAAAATCCTTCATCCTTAATCCCCCTTGCTTTGATGCCTGTAAAGTTTCTAAATTTAAGGGTCAATGCTTTTGTGCTGCTGATGGTCAGCAGGGGATAACCTGATGGCTGATAATTTCTTTGATCAAGAAGGTTGCCAACTCTGGATTCAATGAGTTGTACCTCGTATTTAGTCAGCTTTTTTTTCCAGCGAAAGGCAAGGGACTCCATGGGGCAGCTGTATTTGGTTGGGCTGATGCAGTCAATAAATACGTCGGTGTTATTAACGCCTATAAAATTGCAGATTTTACGGAGTTCGATTTTCGGCTGGGTAACGAAATTTTCATACCTCAGTTCCATCCATGAATTTTCATCAATGATTGATTTCAGCGTCTCCCATTCTTTTTCTGCTGTTATCCATATGTCCGGTGCATGATAATACGATGCGCTCCATCCCAGCTTAACGCTGGAAATGGCGATGTCCCGGGGGTCCCGGATGATGTGGATATATTTTGCGTTTTTGTACAGATGGGGGATTTTTTTAAATCCCACATGGACGGTGACACCCAGTATCTTTTCTTTACCCAGTGCCATGCGGGCTTCCTCATTTAAATATGCACGTACCTCTTCCATGGAAGATGGGGTGGTATCTTCAGGCTTTTCGGTATGAATATTTTTCAGTACCCGGCCCTGGCTGTCGATGAAGTTCACTGCGAATTCCCAGCCCCTTTTCCATGCAACATGGGGGTGTCTGTTTAACATTACCCGAAACAGGGTGGTTCCCGATCGTCTTGCTCCAATGAGGAACAGGGGGGTAATACTCTCTTTTTCTGTTTCCATTGTAAAGCCTTTTTATTATGATGTGAAGATGGGAGTCAGTCCTTTTTTAGCTCTTCTGGATAGTAGATTAGGACGACGCTTTTTGTCAATAGACGTATGGGTAAAACCGTAATTCTCTTTGGAGCCTGACCCCATAGCTACAAAGCTTGCGATCGCGAAAATGGGAATGCATCCGTTGTCAAACCCATGCTTTTTTTGCCGTGCAAAGGTGTCGTTTGGTTGACATTTATCTTTTTAAGCATTAACTATTTACCATTCAACCTTCGGAGTTAAACCCAACAAAAACAAAGGAACCTGCCATGTATTTTAATCAGATTTCAGTGCCCGGCATGGGATGTCTCTCCTATGTCATCGGCTGCCCGGCATCCCGTGCCATGGCCGTGGTTGACCCCAAGCGGGACATCCAGGATTACCTTGATATTGCCCGTGAAGAGGGCATGCAGATCACCCATGTATTCAACACCCATCTCCATGCCGACCATGTCAGCGGTGACCAGGAGCTGCGTCTGGCCACCGGGGCGGATATCTACATCCACGAAAGCGCCCCGGTGGAGTATCCCCACATCCCGCTTAAGGAAGGAGACAGCTTTGACATCGGTGCCGCACGCCTGGAAATCCTCCATACACCGGGCCACACCCCCAATTCCGTGTCCATTCTGGTGACGGACAAACTACGTTCCAAAGATCCCCAGATGATCCTGACCGGAGACCTTCTTTTTGTCGGAGACATTGGCAGACCCGATCTTCCCGGGGCTGAAATTCTGGACGAACAGGTGGACAACCTCTACCGCAGCCTCTACGGTAAACTGTCCAAGTATCCCGATCACCTGGAAGTTTTCCCAGCCCATGGCCAGGGATCTTTGTGCGGTAGGGGGATGAGCTCCAAGAAAAGCTCCACCCTTGGGTATGAACGCCGGGCCAATCCCATGCTTCAGTTCCCGGATTTAATGTCATTCAAAAAAGAGGTGTTGTCCGCATTTCCGGCCCGGCCCAAGAGTTTCACCCACATCATCAACACCAATTTAAAGGGGGCCGTTACCCTGGACACCTGTCCCATGGACAAGCGGTTGACCCCGCGCCAGTTCCAGGAGCATATAGATGACGGTGCCGTGGTGATCGATGCCCGGGATTCCGCAGCATTCGGCGGATTTCATATCCCCGGCAGTATCAACATCGGTTTTGAAAAACAGCTGGCCAATTGGGTGGGAATGGTGGTGGAACCCGAATCGGAGATCGTCCTGGTGGTGGATGACCAGGAAGACTACGATCGCATGGTCACTGAACTGCACCGCATCGGGTATGATCTGATCTTTGGTTACCTGTCCGGCGGCATCATGGCCTGGCTCATGGGCGGACATCCGGTGGAGCAGCTGGAACAGATCTCACCCCACCAGCTTTTCGAAAAAATGAAAGATAATGATATTCGGCTTATTGACGTGCGTACCCCGGCGGAGTGGGAAGGTGGCAGAATTGAGAATGCCCGGCATATCCCCCTGACCGACATTCTGGACAAGAAATTTTCGGATCTTGATAATGAAGATAATATTGTCCTGCAGTGTGGAACCGGCTATAGATCCAACATTGCGGCCAGCCTTCTCCAGCAGGCGGGTTTCAATAAGGTCAAATCCCTGGCTGGCGGCATATTTGCCTGGACCAATGCGGGAAATCCTGTGGAGACGACCCGGCGGGCAGCTGCCGGATAAAAATCTCAATCTTTCATGAATTTTGCATTTCAAACCATGGTCAAAAAAAATTTTATCATGAAAAACAAAAGTGACTTTGTCAAAAATTTAATTATACCGCTTCAGCATACTCTGTTTATTAGAAAATAAAATTTCCGAATATCCTTAGTAGAGCCGCCCCTCCCCCGATGGGCAATAGGAACCGGCCAATTGGGCCGTCTACGGTTCCGAGCCGGGCCCATTGCCCCTCGGGGGGGGGGCGGCATGATAGCATTTTTAATATTCGTTGTGTCCGTCAGGACATGCCCGTTATATAAATTCGGAGACACCATACCTAATTTTTTTCTTTGAAGAAAAAGTAGAACCGACCAGGTTAAATTTTAAAGTATCGGTCTGTCCCCCTTTTTACTGCCTTCGGCATAATCCCGGTGCCAACCCGGGGGAACTGGAAATTCTTCGTACAGCCTTTCTCTTTCAGCTTCAAGAAGGCAACGGGGTGATTTCATGAAATCAGCCGCACAAATAACACGCCCACCGGATTCGGCAGAAAGCCTATCAAGCCATTGCAGCCCTTCATGGCTCCGCATTAGGTGATGGTCAAGGATCAGGGTGTCCACAGCACCCGCCAACCGCAGGGCATTTTCCCAGGCCCGGTTTCGTAACTCGATACTCAGCTGCTCAAGGTAGAGCGGCGGACCGTCGGCCAAAATTATATTCGGCTGCCACTTGAGCACACCATCAACGGTGTCGTCATCCAGAAGTTGAATGTCCGAGGTGTGAACAAATGCCATGTCATGGGCGATGCGAGTCATTATCACTCTGTCGTTGTGCTCTGTTTTTTCACCATGGGGAACGGGCAGGGAAAAGCAGAGCGCTTCGGTACCGGGCGTTCCCTCCTCCCATCGAGCATCCAGCCTTTCTTTGAGGGCCGCAGCTCTTTTTTGCTCCTTGGTGGATAAAAATTCAGGTGATTTTGTCCAGATCCGGACCCCGGGATTCAGATTCGCCACCCGGGCAACATCCAGTTGATAGGGGTTTGCATCCGTCAGTGGAACATGGTCGCCATGGAAATGGCTGAAGACAATATCCGTGGCAAGCTCCCAAGCGTGTATGATCTTTTCTCGTATTTTTTCAGCCATGGCCACCTGAACCGGGTGGGGAGCCAGACCTTTACGAAGAAACCCCAGAGCGATGCCCGGATCAATGAGAATTTTTTGTTCGGCAACGGTGATAAAACAACACAATCCCCGGACCCCAAGTGATTCAGCGCCGATTATGTCTATGTTCATGGGAAAATACGTCTGCCTGCCTTGTTGTAATGTTGACATGATCCTGTCCCCACAAAGATTAAAAGTTTTTCCAGATCTGCCGAAATTTTGCTATAACTGCTATGTTCTTATAAAAAGTGATTAATCACAAAGGAAAAAATGAGCCCGGATACACCATACCCCCATTGGCAGCATCGACTCCACGAAATTATTTTTGAGGCAGACACCCGGGCGGGAAAATTGTTTGATATTTTCCTGATTCTGGCGATTTTATTCAGCGTGCTGGTGGTGATGCTGGACAGTGTGGCAGCTATAAGTCATGCCCATGGTACCGGGCTGTTGATTCTGGAGTGGGGGTTTACCCTTTTGTTTACCCTGGAATATCTGTTGCGATTGATCTGCGTGAAAAAACCCCTCAGATATGCGACCAGTCCCTTGGGTGTGGTGGATCTTTTGGCCATCCTGCCCACCTATATCTCTTTGCTGGTGCCGGGCAGTCAATATCTGGTTGTCATCCGGGTGCTTCGGGTATTAAGGGTTTTCAGGGTGCTGAAGCTGGTCTCATATCTGGGGGAGGCCAGTGTGTTGACCCGGGCGTTGAAAGCCAGCCGCCACAAGATTATTGTTTTTTTAGTTACGGTCATGACCCTGGTGGTTATTTTCGGCTCCCTCATGTATTTGATTGAAGGGGGGAACAACGGATTTACCAGCATACCCAAAAGCATTTACTGGGCCATTGTCACCATGACCACTGTGGGGTATGGTGATATTTCCCCCAAAACCCCAGTGGGACAATTCATTGCCGCCATGATCATGATCCTGGGCTATGGGATCATTGCCGTACCCACGGGCATTGTGACCTCGGAAATCACCCGGGCCTCAAAAAAACCTGTCACCACCCAGAGCTGTCCTGTCTGCATGGCAGAAGGGCACGATTCAGATGCCCTTTTTTGTAAAATGTGTTCGGCTCGCCTCAATCCCCTTCCCGAAATAAAAAAGGGAACTTGATTTCAAGATTAATATGAAAACGATAAGAATCCATATTTGGCGAAGGGCTGTTCAGACAGGGATTGCGCTTCTTTTTATTATACTTCCCACACTGAATCAGACCGGGTTTAACTTTATCTGGGGAAACTTTTTAAACATTCATGTGGGCTGTTTAACCTTTTCAGATCCCCTGGCCGTTTTTCAGGTAGCCCTTAAGAATCATTATCTGCCCATTGGGCTTTTGATTGGTGCCGGAATGGTTTTGGCCATTGCATTGTTCCTGGGTACGGTTTTTTGCTCCTGGATTTGTCCCTTTGGATTGTTGTCAGAACTGGTGAACTCTTTTTCTTCCAGGGTCTGGCCCAAAAAATTCAGAAATAGAAAGATTCAAACAAGCGGATTTGCTGTAAAGGCCACCGTTTTTTGCACAGGTTTTCTGGTGTTTTGGTTCTTTTTCAACTCACCCGTTTTAAATCAGGTGTCAATGCCATTTCAATATTCCAATCTTTTTCAATATCTCGCTATGCAAAAATACATCGCCCCTGCCCTTTGGTTTATGGGAGCCGTTCTATTGGCAGAATTTTTGCTTCAAAGCCGTTTGTGGTGTCGTTGGATTTGTCCGCAATCGGTTCCATTGGGCGTTGTTAAGAGACTCAATCCCTTTGGGCTTAAAATTGTTTTTAAATCAAAGGATTGTATTTCGCACACGGCGCCATTCCCCTGCCAACAGGCCTGTTCTTTGAACCTGGACCCAAAGTGCATGGATGGCTGGAGCCTGACCCAGTGCACCAATTGTGGAGATTGCGTGGATGCCTGTGCCAAAACCGGTAAGGCCCTTGTTTACAAATTTTCTTATCCTGTATCCATTCCGAAAAACCGGTTGCTAATCCCGTTTGACCATGCAAAGGTACGCCCTTCAAAGGGGGCTAAACACTAATATGAACAGTGAAACACCCCACAAATTGAATCTGCGGAATCTGACAATGGAGGATTAAGATGCGGTGCGGTAGATCCGCTCTAAGATCTTACCTTGCCAGGGGGGGTGTCATCCCCATGGCAGCATCCAAATTGCTCAGGGCAATGCGATACTGAATACGGCTGGCCGCAGCAGCCCCGGAGGCCCGCACCAGATCCGTCTGGGCCTCATTGAGCCGGGTGAGGGTGGCCACGCCGGCCCGGTAGGCCTTTTCCACATGGTTTCTTACCCTGGCAGTCAATGCACGGGTCTTTTCCTGGTTTTCCCAGGTGGCCCAGGCCGTGTCCGCAATATCCATGGCCTCCTGGATTTCAGCGCCCATGGCAATAAGGGTTTCTCTCCGCCGCTCCTCCAGTGCCCTGAGATCGGCAGCCAGGGCCTCTATCTTGCCTTTTCGCCGTCCTCCGGTGTAAAGATCCCAACTTACATTCACCCCGGCATAGGTGTTGTGTTCCTCTTCATTGACCTTTACCTTGTCCTCCTGATAGAGATATTCCATGCCGGAAACAAAATAAACCTTGGGAAAATAACTTCCCTTTTCCCCCCGCAGTTTTTCCCTTAACGCCAGGATGCCCTGATTTATGACCTTCAGATCTGGCCGGGAATTCATTGCCTTTTCCATGGCTTTTTCATAGGTGTGGGCCTGTTTTGACATGGTGCGGTTTTTTGATTGGGGAAACATTTCCGGGGTCAGGCGCGTGTGGGGAAGGGCCATGAGTTTTGTCAGTGCCGTGCCGGTGAGTTTGAAATCCCGCTGGGCCACCAGATAGTCACTTTCTGCCTGGAGTGCCCGCACGGAAAAATTCATCACCTCCGCCTCCGGGACCGTTCCCACCCGCCATTTGACCTTTGCATCCTTTTCCAGGGTCTGGTTGAACTGTTGATTCTGCCGGGCAATGGTCATTTTTTCCAGGGCCAATTGGGCCTGGTGGAAGGTGGCGGAAACCGCCTGCACCAGAAGTCTCTGAACCTCGTGGCGTGCCTGTTCCTGCTGTTCAATGGCATGGGTGGATGCCAGGATATTGGCCTCCCGGCTGAACCCGTCAAACAGCAGCCATGCCATTTGAAGCTTGGCTGAATATTCGTTGAAGGCCTCATCCGTGCGTATGGTCTGGGCCCAGTCCGGCTGGATGGTGGCCTGGATGGCCGTGGCCCCGGCCTCGGCCGTGATGGTGGGCTTCCAGGCGGATTGAGCCTGGACAAGTACAGCCTTTGCCCCTTCAATGCGTTCCTTTGCCTGGCCCATGCCCGGGTTGTTTTTCAGGGTTATGTCACAGGCCCGTTCCAGGGTCAGTTCCCCGGGTGATAGTTCTAAAGGGGTTGGTGCAGCCCCTTGAGTTTCCCCGGCATGGACCAGGGTGGCCTGGAAAATAAGAAAGAGTATGGTTATTATTTTATATTTCATTTTACCAATATCCTTTATCGTTCCCACTTGATATTATAGGCAATGCTGTAAAACACAGGTACAATAATCAATGTCAGTACGGTGGAGACCAGGAGCCCCCCCATGATAGTCACGGCCATGCCGGCGAACATGGGATCTGTTACCAAGGGGGCCATGCCCAGTACCGTGGTGCCCGAGGCCATGAACACCGGCCGCAGACGGGTAACCGCCGCATCCACAATGGCCTTGAAGGGGGCAATCCCGCCCTTGAGGAAGAGCTCCACCTGTTCCACCAGCACAATGGCGTTTTTGATGAGCATGCCTGATAGTCCTAAAAATCCCAATATGGACATGAATCCAAAGGGAAGTCCCACCAGCAGGAGACCCGCCACCACGCCGATGATGGCCAGGGGGACGGTGAGAAAAATGATCAGGGGTCGCCGGACGGAGTTGAACAGCCATACCACCGAGATGAACATGCCCAGAAGACACAGGGGAAAGATCTGCTTCAACGGTGCCCGGGCCTCATTGGATTCGCTGAACTCCCCCTCCCAGGACATGGTGTATCCCGGAGGCAGCTCAATGGCTTCCATGGGATCTTTCATGGCAAGACGCAGGATATCGGCATTGTCCTGCACCGGATTGCACTGCACGGTGATGGCCCGCTGCTGGTTCCGGCGTTTGATGATGGGGTACTCCCACACCTGATTAAGCCCTGTGGTGATCTGACCGATGGGCACATACCGCTGGGGCAGGGCGCCCCACACCTGTACGTTCTGCAGGTGGTCCACCGACTGACGTTCGGTTTCCGGAGGGCGGGTGATGATGGGAATCAGTTCGTCTCCTTCCCGGTAAACACCGGCCACGAGCCCGTCAAAGTTCCATTGCAGGGCCTGGGCCAGGTCGCTGCGGCTTACCCCGATGCGCCGGGCCTGGACTTCGGAGAACACCGGCCGCAGCACCTGCACCGGCTGGCGCCAGTCGGTGCGGATATCACGGCTTCCGGGGGTGTCGCGCATGACCTGAAGGCCCTGGTCAGCCAGGTGTTGAAGCACGGCGATGTCCGGCCCACGGAAGCGAGCCTCCACCTTATATGTAACCGCCGGACCTGAGATGATGCGTTGACAAAAGGGTTCTGCATCGGGATAGTTGGCCTTTAAAAAGGTTTCCACCTTGTCAATGAGGCCCGAGATGTGATGTTTGTCTGTTACTTCCACCAGAAGTTGTCCGTAACTTGAGTTGGGGGTCTGGTAGTCGTAGGAGAGGATAAATCGCATGGCCCCCTCACCGGTGAAAGTGGTGACATTAACCACCCCGTCAAGACCCCGGACAAAGGCTTCGATGTGACGTAGGTCCTGGTCGGTGTGCTGGATGTGGGTGCCTTCGGGTTTCCAATAATTTACATAAAAATATTTCTGGGTGGAATCGGGAAAAAAGGCCTGGGGAACCCGAGAGAAACCCATCATGGCTCCGACAAGGACAACCAGGGTGAGCAGCACCGTGAGAAACCGGAATCGGATGCTTGCCCGGAGAAGCCCTCTGTACATGCGGTAAAAAAAATTCTGGTAGGGTTTTACATGCGCTTCGAATTCGCCGGGTACCTTCAGGAACCAGACACAGAAGAGCGGAGTGATGGTCACGGCAATGATCCAGCTCAAAGAGAGGGATAGTGCCATGACATTAAACAGGGAACGGCAGAATTCCCCCACATTCCCGGGGGCAAAGCCGATGGCGGCAAAGGCCAGGATGGCCACCAGCGTGGCACCCAGCAGGGGCCATCCGTTCTGGGTTACTACTTCCACAGCCGCCGGCCGCCGCCTGCCGCCACTCTGAACCCGTACAAGGATGCCGTCGGCCACCACGATGGCGTTGTCCACCAGCATGCCCAGGGCCAGAATCAAAGCCCCCAGGGAAATTTTCTGGAGATTTATGTCCATGATGAACATGCCGATGAAGGTGGCAAGGATGGTTAGCAGCAAGGTGATGCCGATGAGAAAACCGGTCTGCCATCCCATGAAGATCATTAAAAGACCGACAACGATGACCACTGCCTCGGCCAGGTTCAGCAGAAAAGCGTTTACCGATGCTGTCACCACACGGCTCTGGTAGTAGATGGTCTCAAGGGAGATACCCGGCGGCTGCTGGGCCTTTAGACGTTCAAGGGTGCTGGCCACGGATCTGCCCATGGTGATGACGTTGCCCCCGGTCACGGTGGAGATACCGATGCCCACGGCTGGCTGTCCGTTGAAACGCATGAGGTTCCGGGGCGGGTCCACATAATCCCGGTACACCGTGGCGATGTCCCCCAATCGGATGAGGCCCGTGGGTCCGCCGATGAAAAGATCGGCAATGGCCTGTTCACTGGTGAACTCTCCTGTGGGAGTGATGCGCATGTATTCGGTGTCCACATCCACATGCCCGCTCTGCTGCACCAGGTTCTGGGTCTGGAGGGTATTGTAGATCATGTTCCGGGAGATGCCCAGTTCTGCAAGTTTTGCCCGTTGAAATTCGATGAAAATTGCCTCCTGACGGATGCCCCAGAAATCGATCTTGGCCACGTCGTCACACAGCAGGAGTTCTTTTTTCAGAAATTGGGCATAATCCCGGAGCTGGGCCGGGCGGTATCCCGGTCCATGGAGGGCAAAAAATACCCCGTACACGTCACCGAAGTCGTCCCGGACAACGGAAGGACCTGCCCCGGGGGGCAGGGAGCCCTGGACATCTCTTATTTTTTTGCGCAGCTCATCCCAGATCTGGGGCAGCTGTGTGGCGGTATAGGTATCTTTCATGTCCACATATACAAACGAGAGACCGGCCCGGGAGGTGGAGTAAATTTCCTTGACCTGCCCCATGGCCTTGACTGCCGCTTCAATGGTCTCGCTCACCTCCTCTTCCACTTCCAGGGGGGATGCACCGGGATAAGCAGTGACGATCAATGCGGTTTTAATGGTAAATGTGGGATCTTCCAGACGTCCCATCTTTTCAAAGGCCACCACGCCCAGCCCCATCAAAATAAGGGTGAGCACCACCATGAGGGTCTGTTTTCTGAGGGCGAATGCCGCAGGATTCATTGCAGGGCCTCCCCATCAGAACTGTTGGCGGAGACGGCCGCCGGAGTGGGGGTCAGTTTCATGCCCTCGGTGATGAAATCCATGCCGTCGGTGACGATGAGATCACCTTGGGTCAGGCCCGATTTAACCACGATACGGGAGGCCCCGTACAGGTTTCCCAGGGTAACGGGTACCCGGGATGCCGTGGCCGTGCCAGGATTAAATCGCCAGACATGGGACTCGCCTTTGCCGGCGACTACAACGGCTTTGGCCGGCATGGTCAGGCGTTGCCGGCCAGCCCCGGCGGTGGGCCAGTTTATTTCCGCAGTCATGCCGGGAAGTACCTGCGCCCCCGGTGGGTGGGGCATGGTGAATGTGACTGCGTAGGTGCGGGTGGCCCGGTCGGCGCTGGTACTCCACTCTTTCAGACCTGCCTTGAACTCCTGGTCTCCCACGGCGGGAAAACGCACCAGAGCCGGGGTGTCCGCCACCAGGGGGTGGGCAGCGATTTCGTTTTCCGGAATATTGATCTTGATCTCCAAACGGGAAATATCATGGAGCTCCGCCACCGTCTGGCCCGGTGCCGCCATTTCAAAGTTTTCAATGTGGGTGCTGGTGACAATGGCATTATAGGGGGCTTTCAGGGTGGTGTAGGAAAGCTGGTGCCGGGCCGTGATGAGCTGGGCCTGGAGGGCGCTTACCTGGGCATGGGCCGTGTTTTTCATGGTGCTTGCCCGGTCAAAATCGGCCTGGGGAATCACCTTTTCATTAAAAAGCTGATCCATGCGGCCAAAGTCCCGGCGGGCGTTGTTCAGCTGGGCACGGGCACCGGAGAGCTGGGCTTCGAGTATGCGGATTCTATCCCTGTAATCCTGGGGATCAATCTGCATGAGCACGTCCCCTTTTTTCACCTGATCTCCGGGGGCGATGTTCATCTCTGTAAGGGGGCCCCCCACCCGGAAGGCCAGCCGGGTTTCCCGGCAGGCCTGGACAGTTCCGGGAAAGCGGGTAGCGGTCTCTCCGTTGGACAGGGTGAGTTTCTCCACCACCACGGTTCGGGGGGCAGACGACATTGCAGCCTTGGAAGGAGGCGTATTACCGCTTCCCAGGAAGGCGGTCTTGTCACGGTTGTCGTTTTTCTGGGTAAAGGCAGGTGCCGAGACCAGCAAGAGACCGACCAGAAGGCACAGGATAAAGATGTTTTTTTTCATTTGATTCCTCTGAGTTCTCATCGTTTTTAGTGTTCATGGCTGGGCTTTTCCGGTTTGTCCGGGGGCAGGCCCAGAAGAAGCTGGGTTGCCAGCACGATTTTATCTTCGAGTTTCTGAATATAGTGGTCGGGATAGGCAGATTTCCCCATCAGGGTCAGGATGGTTTCTGAGCTTTCCACATGGTAAATGATGGGGGCCATGGTCAGAAGGGTCTGCATGAATGCATCCTCCTGATCCAGGGAGGGATCAATGCGCTGGAAAAATTCTATAAAGGCATCGACTTCCGGCTGCATCACTTCATCCCGTAGGATTTTAAGCAGGTTTTCTTCGGCCCGGATCACCTGATAGATGATCTTGTGATGCCACCAGGGCCGGTCCGGATCAAACAGCTCCTGCAGTTTTCGCTGGATGATGCGGCGCACCATGGATGCCTGCCCCAGGGGAGAGTCAAGGCTGTCTGAATGGGCCTTGATAAAGGGCCCCAGGGGGTTGTTGCGCACTGTCCGGGTGGCATGGCGGATCATGGCCTGAAAAAGATTTTCCTTGGATTTGAAGTGGTAATGGATGGAGCCGATGTTCTGGCCAGCCTTGTCTGCAACGGCTCGGGTGGAGACGTTGCTGAAACCCAGCTCCGCCACCAGCTCTCCTGCGGCATTGATTAAAAGATCCTGAGTCTGCTTACTGCTGGCATAGGTGGCCATATTTACGCTCCGTCAATGAATTGCTCCTGACTGTTTTTTTTATGTGATAATGCAGTATCAAAGTATCCTTACCAGAGTCCCTGGGCTTCCAGTTTCAGACAAACCATCCGTCGGGGGCGGCATAATACTATTTTATGGGTGCAATCTATTCATTTGAATAAATTTAGTCAAGTGAATAAATATTTTTTGATTGCGCTGGTGAGAGGGGGGCTTTTGTGCGGCTGTCTCTACCTTTTGGGGCCTGTGATAATCGGACTATTTGTTATGAAGGGCCACCATCCAGACAAAAAAAGGATAATAGCCATCATCATAGAGTTACTGGGTCTGTTCCCATACAATTATGAAAAAGCTTGATTTATAGCTTTCAGGGGCATACAAAAAAGTTGAAATTTTCCCATGGAAAGAACCGTTCATCCAATGAGAACTTCTTTCCATGAATGAATCCATTCAACAGGAGGTGCCCATGCCCTTTGACAAAGAACCCCTGGCGCTGCTCATGGATACGTACGGCTATGACGGCCAGGCCATTGAACGTATTATTTCCGGTAACAGATATACCGCTGTCCTTCTTACCAACGGTCACATCGGGGTTTGTGCCAACCTCACCAACAAGGTTTCTCCGGCTATTCCCACTCTTAAAAGTGCACCACCGGATCTTTCAAAAATTTCCCATCGCATCATTTACACAGCCTATCTCAATGCCTGTCATAACTACCATGGCTTTGATTCCAGTAAAGATGATATCTGGGATGTGCTGGACTTTACCCAGGATCAGCGCATTGTCATGGTGGGACTGTTCAAGCCCATTGTGCGTAAATTTGAAGAAGCCGGGGTACCTCTGGAAATCTTTGATATGATCAAGGCCGATAACCGTCTGACGGAGATGAATCGCCAGAAAGAGACCTTAAAACAGGCAGATGCGGTGATCTTAACCTCCACTTCTGTGTTTAACGGCACCTTCCTTGACACCGTCAATGCCACCCCGGAAGCATGCCATGTCTATCTGCTGGGACCTTCCTCCATCATGGTGCCGGAACTGCTGCAGTATAAAAATGTTAAAATGATTTTTGGTGCCACATTTGAAAAGAATGATATACGGGTGCTGGATGTCATAGAAAACCATGGCGGCACACGACAGTTCCTGAAATTTGGTGGTAAGAACTGTTTGAAGGCAGAACAGAGACTGCTATGAATTGTGCCTGACCCCTCTTCATTAAACCCCAAACCTGTTGAGCCAGCCGAATATTGACAAAATTGAGGAATCTTTATTTAATAAAGATTCCCTTCCAGCTGCCAGCTATCATACTGGTGACGCTTAATAAAACAGCAGGTGTCGCCAGGGCTGGTGCTGCCAGATATCGGGGCTCCCATACGGGATGGAATTTTTTTTTGTAGTTGTGAAGACCTTCAAAATTATAGAAATTATCTCCATATTTAAACACAGCATTGCCAACCTTATGCCACATGGGTGCCAGGGGATGATTTTCAAGGCCGGAAAGAGGTGACATGCCAAGGTCAAACCATTGATATCCCTGGGCGTGGCCCCATATCATCAGTTGGATAAAAAGGTACTCCATTATGCCGGATGGTGCCTCCGGTGTATACCGCATCAGGTCAATGGAGAGTTCTTCTCTGTTTTCCGTTTCCCATAGATTGGCAAACGCAAGAATGGTTTCGCCCTGGGAAATGATGCCGCATCTGCCCCGGCAAAGATAGTCTTCAGAGAAAAAACCAAGGGAGAATCCTTTCTCTTCGGCCTTTCTGGTTGTTAGCCAGGCCTCGGAGACCTGATGCAGGGCGTTCATATGCAATTTTACCTTGTCGCGTTCCAGTACCTCAAATTTTAGGCCCAGTTTAGAGAATTTGTTGTTTGTGGCACGCAATCCAGATCTTTTGCCCCCTTTGAGATCGAAATTTTGAAGAGATACACGGGCGGCCTCCCCCAGCTTGATGAGCACCAGGCCAAGATCTAGATACAGCGGCAGATTTTCTTTGGAAATCTGATAAAACGCCACCCTGGCCCCTTTTTTGTCTGCCATCTCCCGGAATTGCCAGACCAGGGATTCATGATCCTCTACTTTTCCCACAGGATCTCCCATGGCAATCCAGTATTTTCTTGTTGTGCCATACATGAGAAAGGAGGTTCGGTCCGGATTCCACAAAATGCTTTTGTCCCCGATGAGGGCAAGATGACTCTGCGTTTCCCGGGCATTATGAACAAGGAGGTCGAGTTCATCAATTTCTTTAGGGGTGGGTAGATGGGCCTTTTCCGGCCGTACCCGAAACAGGCGGTAGATGCAAAAGGATAATATCATCACGGTGAGGGTCAGCAATGACCTTAAAAATCTGGGGGCATCACCGTTATAGGCAAAACGCCACCAGAGATCCTGGGAGTATTCAATGTGTTTGTAAGAAAAAAATCCGATCCAGGCAGAGCCCATTAGAACCACAGCCACAAAGGCAAGCCATGACCAGGAAAAGGGCATGCTTAACAGGGATGACCTGCGATAAAAAAATCGTCGGGATGGGAGAAAAAGAATCATCATTATCCATAAAATTGATGCTTCCTGCCAGTCAAAGCCTTTAAGTAGGGAGGCAATGCCTCCAACGCCCAACAGAAGAATGATGCTGAAATAGGCAGCATCAATGCGCAGCCGAACAGCCCGGGCCATGAACAGCAGCAGTAGGCCGACAATACTGCCAATGAGGTGGGATGCCTCCACCACCGACAGTGGTAGTGTGTTATACACCCATTTTAAAACCCCGCGGTCCATGGGGGTTGATCCGGACACCAGCAGCAATCCGCCGGACAGAATCAGTAGGATGGAAAAGATATGAGGAATCCCACGGGAGAGATATCCAATTGTGGCCCGGGCTTTTTCCCCTGCCGGTTTTCGGTGTTGAAATAGTTCATAGAAAACCAGTCCCGTGCCGGAAAGCAGCAGTGGAACAAAATAATAGACAACCCGGAACATTAGCAGGGCTGCAAACACCGAAGATGCCGGAACTCTGCCTCCCAGCAGATAAAGAAATGTACCCTCAAACACCCCAAGGCCGCCCGGAATCTGGCTGAACAGCCCCAGGATCTGGGCAGCAATGTAAACGGTAAGAAAAGAATGAAAGGAGATGCTTACATGAACGTGCAGGAACAGATAAAGAATCAAGGAACTTAAAACCAGATCCAGTATGGCTATGGTTGTCTGGGCCAGGGAAATACCGGGGCTGGGCAGGAAAATTTCCATGCCCCTGATGATAAAAGGTTTTTTTCTCACCAAGATGATGGACCAGTAGGCCGCCAATAATGCCAAGATCGCCCAGGCCAGCCATTGCACGGTGTGGGCCAGGGGTAATGACGACGAGGCCAGCTGACTTGAAGTAAGTGCGGTGATGCCAAAAAGCGTTGTGGCACCCATCAGGTACATCAGGCTGATAAACAGAGAAAATTTGATGATGTCCATGCCGGAAAGGCCCCACATGTTGTAAAACCGATACCGCATGGAGGAACCGCTTATCAGTGCCTGGCCGGTGTTATTGCTGATGGAAAAACTGATCAGAGATGCCAGGATCACGTTCAGCGGTTTAATTTTCCTGTTAAGATACCGGAGGGCCATAAAGTCATATCCGGTGAGGCAAAGATAGTTAACGCACGTCAGCGCGATGGCCAGCAAAATGGTGGGCTTGGGCAGTTGTTCAAGACCTGTTATAATTTCGGCAATGGTGTGCAGTTTGAGTTCATGGTGTACAATTAAAATGGCTGCCAGGAAAAGAACAATGCCGATGTATGGTGTTATCCGGTGAAGCGTTTTCTCGATCATAAATTCTACTCTTTTCTAAAATTCGTTTGCAGGGGGAAGTTCAAGAAATGTTGCAATATCTGCATTGACCTCCCGGGAGTGGGTGACCGGCGTCGCATGGCCACCTGAAATTATTTTCAGGAGGCCGTGGGGTAAAAGGCTGGCCATCTGCCTTGCATGTTTCGTTGAGATCAGGTCCTTTTTACCCACAATCACCAGGACAGGCCGGGTTATTTTCTGGAGATCCACCGACTCAAGCAGGGGGAATTTGCGCCACATGCGCTTTATCCGTTTTTCTAGTTCCCGCAGCTGTTTTCCGGTACCGATCCACCAGCGCTTGAACCAGTATTGGAGTCCGGTGCTCCGGGTATGGGTTTCTTCCAGCGCTTCGGGGGTGAGCCCGGATGGATTAAAGTTTGCGCTGATGGAAACCAGGCGCTTTACCCGTTGGGGCCAGTAGCGTGCAAGAATCAGGGCGGTATTTCCCCCATCACTCCAGCCAATAACATCGGTCTTGTCAATATTGAGTGCATCCATGACATGGATGACATCGGAGGCAAGCAGGCGATAGGTCAATTCCTGGGAGCCAAGGCCCGAATTACCGTGTCCGCGAGTATCTGGCAGCACCACCTGCAGGCCCGTTGCCACCAGCCAGGGAATCTGGGAGAACCAGATCCGTCGGTTGCTTAGCCCCCCATGCAGAAGGAATATTGCCGGTCCCTTGCCGTAGCTCACATAATGGAGGGTGACGTCTGTATCAACACTTCCTTTCAATGCTGTGGCTCCAGGGGTAAATGTCCAGAGCGCATAGCGGACAAGAGAACCGGACATGGGCTGCAATAGGGTATAGACGTTCCAGCATAAAAGTCCCGACAGCATAATGGTCGGTGTGAGGATGTATCGTTTCATTCTTTTGCCCTTGTGGTAGGCGTTTTTGGCATGTGGTTTTTTTTATATGAAAATGCGACAGCAGACACCCGTTCCGGCACGATCGGAGCCAAAGGCAATTCAGCATCTGCGTTGATATCTATGTCTATTTTGTGAATCAGATTGAAAAAAGAGACAAGTTTTCCATGAAATTCCTGTCCGGCCCCACAAAAAAAGGCCCGTTGAGCAGATTGGGTTTGTTGTATGTAAAAGGTACCCCTTTGGTATCGGTGACAATGCCGCCGGCGGCGGTGACCACGGCCTGGCCAGCTCCGGTGTCCCATTCCCAGGTGGGACCAAGACGGGGATAGAGATCGGCTTTCCCGGCAGCCACCAGGCAGAATTTTAAAGAACTCCCCCGGCTCACCGCTTCGTGGGCGGGCAGGGCGTTCAGGCATTTTTTCAGGGCTTCCGACGGGTGGGACCGGCTCTGGACCACCCGGATCACATCCCCGTCAACGGGGGGGATGATTTCAAGTTTTCGCTGTTTGCCTTCGGCAATCTCCCAGCAACCGCTTTCCAGTTCTGCCAGGTACATCAGATCAAGGGCAGGGGCATATATGACGCCTGCCGCAGGGATGTGATTTTCAATCAGGGCAATGTTCACGGTGAACTCATCATTTTTTTTGACGAATTCCTTGGTGCCGTCCAGGGGGTCCACCAGCCAGAACCGATGCCATTTTTTTCTGTCTTTAAAAGAAATGGTTTTTCCTTCTTCCGACAAAATGGGAATATCAGGCGTGGCTTTCTGAAGGCCTGCGGAAATAATTTCATGGGATCGGGTGTCCGCCCGGGTGAGGGGGGAATCGTCGGATTTGATGTCCACCTTGAAATCCGTGGCATATATTTCCATGATGCCTTTTCCGGCCGCTTTGGCAAGATCGTTTAACATTTCAAGGTCTGTGGGGTGATGGTTCATATGCGTCTCCTTGTGTCACTCTTGGTTATGTGCGTTGAAAAACGGGGGTAAATTCGGATTTTTGGGCCTGGGCATAAAGCTGACCCCGTGGGTCCGCCAACGATGAGGAGTAAGTCCGGATATTTCATCAGGAAATCTGATTGCGGCTGTCAGGGGCAGAGCCTGTCCCACCCAGATGAATGGCGTTGTTATTCACACCCGAAAATTCAGCCATTATTTTTTTATAAAGAGCCACCATGGCATCCGCCTTTTCCCCCCATTCATAGCGCTTCACCCGATGGATGGCACTGGCCGACATTGCCTGTCTTATTTCCGGGTGTTCCAGGAGAAAGGTAATCTTTTCAGCAAACGCGTCCACAAGATATTCCCGGGACAGCGGCTTGATTTTAATGCCGGTGTCCTTTGTCACGTATTCCCCAAGGCCTGCATAATCAGGGACAATGCAGACAAGTCCGCATCCCATGGCTTCCAGGGCCACAGCCCCCCCAAACTCCCGCACCGATGGAAAGCAGAATACATCGCTTCTTTCATAGTGGATCAGGGTTTCCTTTTGGGGTATCCATCCGGTGAACTGCACCCGGTCTTCAACGCCGGTGGTGCGGGCAAGTTGTTCCAGTGCATTTTTTTCGGGGCCATCGCCCACGATGGTGAGGGTGATGCGTTGCCGCACCGTTTCCGGAAGTATGGAAATGGCCTTTATGGCCATATCCGCCCCTTTGTAGGCCACCAGGCGTCCCACAAAAAGTAGCTTCATGCTCTTTGAAGTGTGTGCTTTGGGTTTTCCGATAAAGGACTTCAGGATACCATTCTCATGGAAAAGATCAATGCGATTATCCAGTATATCAAACAAGTTCATCAACATACTTCGGGTGTACAGGGAGCCGGAAAGAACTTTATCTGCGGTCTGGTATGTTTTTCTGTACCCCGGGATGAGCCGGGTGAACATGCGCAGAAAATTAAACCGGGCAAATTCCTTTCGGGCCACGGTGTCAAACCCCGGGGGAAAGGGAACCCCGCCGTTCACCGGTCCCAGCAGAAAAGGGGTGTTTTTACAGTGATTGATGAGTTTTACCGGGTATCGTGGCAGAATGGGGGTCATGACATGTACCAGGTCATATGCCCCGGAACGGATGGCAGAGCCGTATTTCTGGCTTACCCGGTGGTTGAATTCGGCATATATGGGGTAGGAAAGGGCGTGCTGCAGCGGCCAGTTTACGGCACCCCGGTCGGTGATGTGTTTGATGAGGCGGTAATAGCGTTTAAGCAAAGTGGATTCCCGGATGTAATCAATGGTGTGGTCCTCGCGCACCTTTTCCAGGGCACTTTGATTGCGTTCATGGGTCACCAGGGTGACCTGTGCCCGTTTTCGGATCTCATGGTAAAAGTTATAGGACAGCAGGGGCACCGATGCCCATTCCGGATTACATTGCTCGATCACCATTAGAATTTTTATGGGTTCATTGTTCATGTGTATTTTCCTTGTCAGGGGTTTTGGGGCCCTGGGGCTGAACAGGGTCCTTCTGGTCAACTGAGGGTAGGGCAGGGGAAGGCTCTTTTTTTTTCTTTGTAAGGTTTCCCGTGTGAAAGATGGCCCGGATGGCCACCCCCATGAAAATACCCGCAATGGCACCCATATTATTGGCAATGATATCTTCGGGTGAAAAATGTCTCCCCGGCACATATTTCTGCATGAGTTCCAGTATGAATCCCAGGGCGGGCATGGAAGATGCCACACAGAATCCAAGCTTGATGGATGCAAAAAATGCAATGGGAAAAAAGGCCAGAAATCCAAAGGTTATGATGCGGGCAAGCTTATCAATGCCCATGCTGGAGTTGTCCGAAGTGAGGCTCGCCTGGGGGATCAGGGAGGATACCACCATAAACACAAGCCCTGCCGTCCATGCAACAATAAGGGGCCGGGAGATGAGATTCTGCCACAGCTTGTTTTTATTTGATTTCAGAGACAGATTCATGGCCGATCTTCCTTTCTGTTTGGTTTTTTCGGGGCTTTTGTTTGTGCCTGCCCGCAGTTGAGGCGGATTTTTCCAGTTGAAACCGGGGACCGTCATAGTCAGGCTTCAATACAAATCTTGTTTTTCCTGACCACAACCCCTCTTTTCTGACACGGGGAATGAGCCGGGGCAGGAAAGGGGGCGGGGCGGTCATTTTTTGTGTTCCCTTATCCGGTGTTTTTTCATCCGGGGGGATGGTTTCCACGGCATTTTCAGCGGCGACATCGGATTTTTCCCGGGAAAGCATGCCGGTGACCCCCCCGGCAAATATAATATACATCTGATTGACCATGGCATTGAGGGTGCAGTCAATGAGAAACAGCAGGGGAATAATGGCAATCACAGCGGTGGGAGCAATGTCTTTTTGATTCCAGGTTTTGGGGTGATGGCGAAGGGTGAACAACAGCATGGGCAAAAGTAAAACAAGGGACACCGAGGTAAGCCCCAGGAATCCCCGGCTGCCCAGAATAATCACCCAGAAGCCGTCGGTGGTACTTAAATCTTCCCCGGTGTCCGGATCATACACCCGGGATCGGCCCCAGCCCCCCCATCCAAACAGCTGTTTTTCCAGGGCCTTTTCCACAAGGATATTTTCATTGTCAAACCGGAAGGCCAGAGAGGCTGCCCGATCGGCACTGAACTTTTCCGTGATGAAATCCACGGCGTTTTGTCCGTCCCAGTAGCCCGTGGCCCGAGTGGAGATATAAGCCGGAGGAATCAGGAGCATCAGCCAGATGACCAGGCTGATTTTCAGCCGGGCAGAGATAAAAAGGGCCATCATGCCAAGCAGCATCAGACCAATGGCCCCCGAAGATTTGCAGATAATGGCGGAAAGTACCATGAGAAGGGCCAGCCCCCAGGACGGCGCATTCCAGCGTTTTTTGGGAAACACCCCGGTGGCTGTGCACCATACCCCCACCAGACCTGCCATGCACATGAAGGTACCAAGCATGATGCCGTGCTGCATGAACACCATGGGCCGGTATCCTCCCCCCCGGATCACCTGGGCAAAGGAGTGCTGCATGTAGCCATAGACGATGTTGTGGGCCTGGGGGCTCATCACAAGTTCAAACACCACAAAGGGAATATAGACAATCCCGCAGATAAAAAGGGCATTGCACAGCAGAATATGCCCGGCAGCGTTCGCAAAGTAAAGACGGCCTGCCAGGTAGGGCACCCCCCACAGGGTAAAGGTATTAAAACTTTCCTGGAGTCCGTCCTTTAAACCCAGTCCGTTGAGGATGGAGGACAATATCACGGAAGACAGCCAGATGATCATGGGGATATCCAGGGGATGCAGGGAAAACTGTTCCATGGTTTCGCCATCGGTTACTTTAATGGCAAGCATGACCCCGATGCCCGTTGCCGTCATTTTATTATATAAAATCAGGGGTACATGGAGTTGTTCCATGGGCAAAAACAGCACTGCACCAAAAAAACAGATGATGCTGCCCCTTGCCCCCCCGTATGTTTTAAATATATAGAGGCAGGCCGGAATGATCATCACAAGACTGATCAGGCAGAGAAAATTTCCTTTCATGGCCTTTTTTACCTCAGTGAACGTCTGATGCGGGTCAGTACCGGAGCTAAAAATGTATTTTGCAGTTTTTTCTCTATTTTACCGGTGTAAACGGCACCGCCCCAGTTGAGAACGGGAATGATGGCAGGCACTTCCTGTCTTATGAACAGTTCGGCCACCCGTCTCAGATCGGTGTAGAGGGATCTGTTTCCCTGGACCACCAGGAGCAGCACATCGGAAAAAACCGTGAGATATTCGGTGAAATCATTTTGCATCACCGGGCTGGAATCAATGAGAATGATATCGTAATTTTTTCTTGCCATGGTGATGACCATGGCGTGTATCAGGGTGGAATTTTTGAATTCCTGTTTTCCGCTGGCAGGCAGAACGTCCACGTTTCGTTCATTATCGGTGTAGATGCATTGGTTGAAATCCGCTGTGCCATTTAGAATTTCCGCCATACCCGGGTGGGAAGAGGCAATGTTTAACCGTTCTCTCATGGCCGGATTGGCCGTAACGGCTTCAATGATTAAAATATTGGGGTGGATCTGTCCCAGCAGATGGGCCACATTGAGAATGATACCCGATGTTCCGGACTTTTCATCCACACTGTTGAATAGAAAAATATGGGCGTCATTGGTCTGGTTTTCCTTGTATATCCTCAAGGCCAGACTTCTCAAGGCCTTGGATGTCACCGAATTGGGGGCCTCAAGGGTTTCCCTGGAAAAGGGGGTGACGGCCCTGGAGCGGGAGATGGGCCAGGTGGACGGGTGTCCCAGGGCATGGGTGATGTTCATGGGATTGGTGATGCGGTTGTCCAGGAACTCCAGCAGCAGACAGATAAAACCGATGAACCCGAAGGGCACCACCAGGCACACCATGATTAGTTTTTTGGCATTGTTTCCGGCAGGGGAAAGGGGGCGATGGGCACGCAGGGCAATGGAAATTCTGCTGGGGGCATTGGACTGAACCCCCAGTTCGTTGATTCGGGATTCGTATTTGAACAAGAGTTCGCGCATGTGTCGCAGTTCCGCCTGGATCTGTTCGCCGGTGATGAGGCGTTCTGAATTGACATTGGCTTCTGCCCTTGCCTCTTCCAGCTGGCTGGAAATGTTTTTGGCCGCTTCCCGCAGGGCATCATATTTGCTCTGTTCCTGGATCAGATTGGTGGTGAGTTCATAATCGCGTTTTCCATATACCGTCATCTGGGCCAGTTTGCGCACCTCTTCGGTCATTTTTTTTTCGTAGCGGCTCATGGCCCTCATGCGTTCTTCAATGTAGGATCTGTCAGAGCTTTTTTCACTTAGGCCATCGAGCTTGGTTCTCAGTTCCTGGAGCTGCTGATAGGTCCAGGACTGGGTGGAATCAAGGCCCCAGTCGTTGGCCACCACTTCTTCCACAAAGGGTTCCATGTCCAGTTTGGAAATTTTCTCTTTTTCCTGGAGTTTTTGCTTGTAGGCGGTTTCTACGTCCATGAGCATGAGATCAATTTTGACCTTTGCCTGCTGGAGCTGTTCCGCCCGTTTGTAGAAAAAATTATACATCTCACTGAATTCACTGGTGTGGGTTTTCTGGGCAATGTCTTTTAGAGTAATGATCTTGTCATCAATGTTTTTTCTCAGGGTGGCGTGTTCGGATGCCAGGTACTGGAGGCGGTTCTGGTTCTGCTGTTTCTGCTGGGCATCCGTGCTTTCCTTGTATGCGTCCATGACATGGTTCAGGGTTTCGGCAATGCCGTTGCGATGGTCTCCCTGGAGTTCAAGTTCAATGAGGTGGGTGTTGCGAATGGTTTTGACGGACAAGCGTTTGTAAAGTAGGTCAATACATCGTTCCAGGGGCATTCCGGGGGGGAACATGGCATCTTTGTCTTTCGGGGTCAGTCGTTTGATGGCATCTTCCAGGATATCATAGCCTCTCAGACGGGTGGCCTGGGTTCTGGAATAATCCGAGTACTGCTGAAGAATGGAGGTATCTTGACCGTTGCCGATGATGGTCTGGACCACAGGATCAATCTGTAGTTTGGCCGAGGCCATGTAATAGGGTTTAATGGCCATGAGGGCAAAGGGAATAAGCAGGGTGAAAATAAAATTTCCCAGCACGATGATCAGGACCGTGTATTTTTTCAGAAATCTGAAAATATCTAGGGGTTTGTTTTTTTTTGTACCCGGCAGCAGTTCTTTTAAAACAGTTTCCATAGATCTTTTTTATCCCCGACGTTTTTTGGGAAGGAATCGGTTCATCGCGCCTTTAAGGTGTTTTATTTCATCTGTGGTGAGAAAGAAGTTCCACAGCAGTAAAAGACTTAAGCACACATGGAAGGCCCCCAGTCCCATGACCCAGAGACCTGTGGTTATGCGTGATTCCAGGGGCAGCACCCGGGTGATGGCATACACCATTCCGGCAGCAGCCATGGGACCAAGAACGGGCAGGGCAGCGGTTTGAATAAAATTGCGGGTGCCGATGCCAAAGGCCTGGTTGGTTCTGAAGAATAAAAATATACTTCCCAGGGTGGAGCTTCCCAGAACACCCAGGGCGGCCCCGGTGATGCCCATGGCATGGGTTCCTACGGGTATCCAGAGCAATGCCGTGGTCAGCTGTATAATGAGGTATTCAAATTCCCGTCCCGCCCGGTTGATGCCCCGGAACACCAGGCTTGCAGGGCCGGTGCAAAGATGAATCATGTTGGACAGGCTGATGATCATCATCACTGCCACGGCACCGAGGTATTCCCGACCCACCCAGCAGAAAATCAGGGGGGAGGCAATGGCCATTAAAAAGCCGAATACTGTTGAGTTGAGCATGGCCAGGAATCTCAGACCTTTAAGGTAGAAGGTCTGCAGTTCGGTTTCAAGCAGTTTGTCTTCGTCTTTGAACATGCCGTGAAGTATCTTGATAAGGGGAGTGGCCATAGCTGTGGCAAGTGCCATGAGAGCGATTACGGCATCTGTGGTCAGGGACAGGTTCGGTAACGGCTTGACAATCGTTACCAAGAGCGCCGGTACCAGGCCAAGACAGACCGATACCAGGAACAAAAGGAGGTATTTTTTCACCCGCAGGGAAACGGGGGGCATCTCACCGCGTTTCCATTGCCCACCGATATAAGAAGCGGCGGGGAAAAACGGGGTAAAGGCGGCACTGGAAATGTTTCTGCCGGTGTAGGGAAATTTTCGTCCGATTTCAAAAAAACCAGCGTCGGCAAGACCCGTAAACGCGGCAATGACAAACCGGGCAAGGGAGGCATTGAATATGGACAGCCCACCCAGTACCTGTATTTTCCCCACATAGACGAACAGCTCTTTAAAGGCTGCCTTATTGATAAGTTTTAAATTAATGGCAAATCCCGGCAGTTTTTTAAACACATACACCGTGCAGATAAGCATTTCCGCCACGGTTTTAATACCATAGGCATAGAGAAGCCCCTTGATGCCCATGCCCAGGTGAAGAAAGAGCAGGATCAGCACCACCTCAAACACCGATGCCGCCACATTAACACTTTTGGTAAAGGCTATTTCCTGTAAACCGTTGAGGATGGATCGAAAGCCGCCCATGGTGAAATCAATGCAGAACACCAGGGTGGTTCCCATGACCATGAAGCCTGCAATGGCAAAGGATTCTTGTTTGACATGGAAAAGGGTTAACAGCCACGGATGAAGAAAATAAAGGCCGGTGTAAAAGAGGACGGCAAAAAGCAGCATGAACACCATACCCGTGGAAAAGATGGTGTTGATGCCGTTGATGTCATCGGCGGCCTGGAACTGGGCCGTGAATTTCACATAGGCGTTGTTGATGCCCACCGCCCCCACGGCGGCATAGGACAGTATCACAAAGCAGATGGACCACAGGCCAAATTCGTTCAGGGATATGTAGGTTAAAATAATGGGGGTCAGGGCAATTCGGCTTAGAAAATAAATGGCCGTGGCACCCATGCCTGCCAGGGCATTCTTCCCGGCTTTTTTTCCCACCTGTGCCAAGCTGTCCTGTTTTTTATCGGCCATTTTTTAGTTGCCCTTTCCCCAGATTTTATCCCGTACCCGTTGCATGGCTCCAAAATTTTCCATGACATTGGTGCCAAGCTCAATGATCTCCAGTGAGGGAAATATTTTCTGGAGCGCATAATTAAATCGACTGATACGTTTCTCTGATACATAGAGAATATCATTGTCCTTCATGATATAATTTTTACTGAAATCTGCAGATTCCAGCAGATGCTTCAGATCTATTTCTCGCACCTGTCCCTGGTTTTCTTTTGTTTTTCGGATGAGGTACAGCTTTGAATCCTTGGCATCATCCGTGGGGCCGCCTGCCATCATCAGACTGTCAAGCAAGGTGAGACGTCCGGTCATGTTATATGCGCCGGGGGTTTCCACTTCTCCCATGACATACACCAGTTCCGACTGACTTTCCGGAATGAAGATGACGTCATTGTTCATGATGCGGGCGTTCAATGCCATATTACCGTTTTGGAGCAGTTCGTTGAGGTCAATCCAAATAATGGTATCATTGCCCCGGATGATGGAGCATTTGGTCAGGTAGGTATTCTCGGCTTCGGTGGAGTAGCCGCCTGCAATGGAAAGGGCCTCAAGCAGGGTTCCCTCCCCGGGGAAGGTGACCACACCGGGATTTTCCACCCGGCCCAGCACAAAGGCCTTGTTATTGTGGTACTCATCAATGCCAAAACTGATTTCCGGGTTACTGTAGTACGCCAAAAATTTCGCTTTGATTTCCTCTGCAACACTTTCTCTGGTGCGGCCTTTGGTGTTGATGAATCCGATTCTGGGAACGGAAATGATGCCGTCGGGACCAACAATCATCCGGGGGGCTGATGCGTCCGGACGTCCCCACACCGTAAGGCTTAAAACGTCTCCAGGGCCGATGATGTACTGATTTTTTTTAATCATGGATACATGCAGCAGAGGACCGCAAAAGGGCGGATTTCCCGGGGCGGATAAAATCATGGCATCATCTGTATGATAAGTGGACTCATGGGAAAATTGCTTCACCTCATCGGGGGTGGCAAATTTTGTGCTTGCCTGGATATCATCCACTTCAAACACAGGATCAGGGGGTGACGGAGCCTGGACCTGGGGTTGAATGTCTGCGCATGCCGTGCATAAAAACACCATTGCCACCAGAAAAACAAGGCAACGGTGGTTATGGAATATGTGCCCAGGGGTGTACAACTTAAAATGGGGCAGATGATGGACAAGGCTCACTGTTTGTTTGTTTCCTCTTTTATTTCCGAGGCTCTTTGGGTTCTTTCCCACCCGGGTATCCCTTTTTTCCCCAGCAGTTTAACATATACGGGGATTTTCCATAAAATAAAAAAAGGCGCGCAAAAAAGGGAGCGCCATACATAAAAGGGGGCTTTTTTCAGTATAAGCCCGGAAAATACGTAGAACACGGTGGCATAAAGACAAAGTCCCCACACAAGTGTGGTGTGGGGATAAAACAGCCATGACAGCAAAAATAAAAGCACCTGGCCTGCCACCACAAGGGAGAGCGGCGGGGTGAAAAGCTCCATGAAGGCATCCAGAAACATGATTTTCGGGTGTTCTATAAATGCCCCCAGTAGGGGGGCTGAGTATTGTTTTAAAAGTTGCATGCGCCCCCCCTCCCATCGTTTACGCTGGGTCTGGGCCTGCTGGGATTTTGAGGCCATCTCCCCATAAACAATGGCATGGGGATTATAGTGTACAAGGATATTTTCAAGGAGCAAGTGCAGGGAAAACTCAATGTCCTCCACAATGGAAAAGGCAGGCCAGCCGAATTTCTCCATGACTTGTGTCTTAAAAGCCATGCCGTTGCCCTTTAATCCTGCGGTGGCATGGATGACGTTGCGACCGGCGGGTCGGATGTGGTGAAAAACAGATAAAGCCGCAGCGGAAAGGGCCGTTCGCCAGTTCACTTCTGGGTTTGATACCCCGTAAAATCCCTGAACCACCTGTACCGAAGGCTGGGAAAGGGAGTGACAGATTTCCAGGAAAAACCGGGGATGGACCAGGGTGTCGGCGTCGATGATGGCCACCGTATCCCTTTGGGCATACTGATCGGTGTGGGTTTTAAAAAACCAGTCCAGGGCCTGGCCCTTGCCCCTGTTATGTATATCGGATCTTTCCAGAACCGTGGCACCGGCTTGCCTTGCCACCGTTGCTGTGTCATCTTCGCAATTATCGGCAATGATCACCATGCGGTATTGATCGTCGGGGAAATCCGCCCTTTTTATGCTGTCAAGGGTCTGGGCGATGCCAAGGGCCTCGTTGTGGGCCGGAATCACCACGGTGACCGTTGAAAGGGTGTGGTCGGGCGCGGTTTTTTTGTTGAAGAACCAGGCGGCCACGGTGAGAAAAAATAGGTATCCCGTGGTCAGCACAATGTAAGCCCCAAGGGCGTAAAAAAATATGTTAATGAGTATCATAGAAATCCTTTGAAAAAGTCGGCCATGCGCACACAGTTTTCATTGAGATCGTAGTGTGCCAGCACCTGTTGACGTCCATTTTTGCCAAGGGTGGTTCTAAGGGCCGGGTCGTTGATCAGCAGCTGCAGTCGGTTTGCCAGATCAGTGGTGTCGGAGGGGGCCGTGAGCACTCCGTTTTTTCCATCCTCAATGAGTTCCGGAATGCCGGTGATGCGTGTGGACACCGATGGGATCTCTTTGGCCATAGCCTCCATGAGTACCACGGGAACTCCTTCGGCAAAGCTTGCAATGGCAAAAATATCGGCGCGGTCATAATAGCCCGGGACCTCATCCTGTCCGATGGCCCCGGTGAAGGTGACCTGGTCGGCGATGCCCAGGGTCTGGGACAGGGTTTCCAGGGTGTTTCGGTCTTCACCATCCCCCACAAAAGTGAGGGTAAAGTTTACACCCCTTTCCTTTAAAATGCCACAGGCGTCAAGCAGAACATGTTGCCCCTTGGCCGGGACCAGGCGTCCCACACACAGAATTTCCGGCACGGTGTTGCCGGGTTCCGGGCGGGGGGAAAATTTTTCTTTGTCAATACCGCATCGCACAATGGTAAATTTGGACCACAGCCCATGGGGAACAAGGCGCATGAGCTGGCTTGTGCAGTAGTGGCTGATGCAGCGGACGGCCTTTGCCCGGATGACTTTTTCCGTCAAAAGTCCCGTGTCCACATTGTAAAAAACATCGGGGCCATGGACACTCATGCTGAAGCTTATGGTGCCGTATACGGTGGCAATCATGGCCACGGTGGCCGCAGGATTGGCAAAGTGGACATGGACATGGTCGGTGTGGTTGTCTTGCATCCATTTTACCAGTAGGCCTGCCTCGGCAAAATAGGCAATTCCCTTGAACAGGCTGCGGGGACCTTTGCGTGAAAGGGAAACTGCCTGGCCCAGCATGGAAAGGTATCTGCCCGGGGACTGTTTCAACAGGGACAGGTGGGAGGCGGCAATGTGTTTTATTGAACTTGTTTTAATGTAAAAGGTGGCATCGGCGTCGGCTTTTTCCGGTGCCGTCATCTTGTCCAGGTGGGCAGGTCTTCGGATGGAGGCGGTGACAACCTTGATGCCCAGTTCCCGCAGGACAGCAATTTCCCGGAAGATGAAGGTGTGGGATATTCCGGGATATTCACTGGCCAGATAGGCAATTTTCAATGACATATTTATGGACTCCTCGGGCAATTTAATTAAAAATTTTCGGCATCCTTTAAAAGTACTTTACACTTTTTTAGTGCATTCCCCATTTGCAGGGGGGGTCCCCAAAAGACTGTAAGGTACTTTTGGGGCCATATGAAGGATGCCAAATTTTCATGGGGATAAAATCTCTGCTCCCTTGTAGTTTTGTATAACCCACATGTCCTGTCGGACACAACGAAGATAGGGTCGTAGACGCAGA
>NZ_BAAHYK010000028.1:0-84238 GCF_054657595.1 Desulfocicer niacini | reverse complement strand
TCATCTCCAGGGATCTCTGATATTGTTCCAAGGCAATATCAATTATTTGTTGTTTATATAAAATATCACCCAGAGACTGCAAAACTTCTGCTCGGATTCTGTGTGGAAAATGTGCCGTTTCAGCCGCTCTTTCCAAAACCGGGGCCAAAACAAACCCTCGTTCCTGCTCACCGGTTCCGCTTAAAAACGCCTGAACCAGGCGGGAGGTCACCAAAGCATATTTCGAAGAATTTTTATCCAAACGGGCAAGCAGGCTTTCGCACACACTGATGCGGGATATGGGTTCCAAAAGCTGGTAATGTTCGTAGTCTTCCTCTTCTATCCATTGATACCATCTGTCGAATTCGACTTCTTCCGCGTTTTCAGGCAAAGGAATCGCGCCCATTGGAACCAGGGCCAGGCGGAATTCGGGTATCTGCTCCAGCTGTAGAAAATACTCACAAAACTGGTGCCCCAATATTTCATGGGCAAGGGCATAGGACTGCTCCAGACCTGTATCCATCTGCCGCATAAAACCACCTAAAAGGGACTTGGTCAGTGCATCCGAAATCTGCAAAGCCGAGACAGCGGGCAAATCTTTCAAAAGCCCCTTCTGCCGTAAAATACGGATGGCCCGGCAGAGTTCATCCCTGTTGAGTGCGCAGGGAATCAGACTGAAACACCACATCAGCGCGTCCAGCAGCTCCGGCGGGTCAAAATCTTCTTTCACCTCTTCAAACCCTCTTTTCAAGGTTTCAGGTATGAGATTTTTATAATTTCGGTCAAAATCAGCTTCAGCGGAAATCCAAAATCTTTCGGGATCATGATGCCATGATTTTTTCAGACGTTCGGTCCAGTCCCGCAGAAAGACAGGCTGGTATCTGCTGCGGTCAAGCAGTTTTCGCACCAGGGTCTGTGGCAGATCTTCCCATTTGGGTGCGTTGTTTCCTTTATGTTCCCGCAACCAGAACTGCTGGATAATTTTTTCGGCTTCGGCCTGTTGCAGTTCTGTAAGATTCGTTATTTCCCATCTTTTTTTGCCGTAAAATGTCAGAGGGCCTTTGACGCGCTCCTGTTTCTGGCTGCTGACCAGAACAAAAAGATTTTCCGGTTGGGGATCGGGCAATGCACCGAGCATGGCACCGGGATCCCTGGCCTGGTTCAGTCCGTCCAGAATCACCAGGAACGTTGCCTCTGGATGACGGTTTTTGTAATTTGACAGCATGTCCCGCAGGGCATCCTGTATTTTTCTTGCAGGCAGTTCCTGTTTCTGGGGGGAATAATCCATGCATTCACCCAGTACAGCCAGGATGTGCATCCCCACACGGATTGCCACACTACTTTTGGATGTTTTGGATGTTTCGGATGCACTGTATCTTTGCCCGATCTTTCCCTCAAAATCACCGGAAGCTGTATTCTCCGGCAGAGCAGAATCAATGAAATCCGGATCTTCCAGGGGTTCCACTTTCATGTCGTTGCTGACAAATACAGCCCTCCCGCGGTTTTGATGGTAAATTTGGGACAGAAGCACACTTTTTCCGCTGCCGGAAGTACCTTCCAGGAGAAGACGGCGGCAGGCACTGCCAGTAAGCAGATCCATCACCCGCCGAATTTCTTCACAGCGGAATACCGTATTTTCCCGTAACTGGTCTGCAATTTCATGATGCAGCAAGTCAAATTGGCGGGGCGGCCGTTCGGGCAGTGTATCCGGTATGGGCATCTCAAATGTAAACCCCCGGCACAGTTGTTCGATACACCGGTGCAGATTTTCCACCTGTGCACCCTGCTCCGGCAGTTTACACGCCTGCCAGTCTTCTTCCCGAAATTTTTTACTGTATGTACGCTGAAACACGGTGCTGACCTTTTGCCCTTTCCAGCGCACACTGTCAAGCAGGCCGGGAATTTTTTCTTCATTACCGTCGTCCCTACTTTCCCCGGACCGGTTGTGGGAATAGCGAAAGCCCAGGGGCATGAGATATACGCTTTTTTCGTAGGGATCTCCCGGGTCAAAGACAATCAGGGATTCATTCCATTCCCAATCCGACCGGGGAGGATCAGGCGCAGGCAAAATCTGCATATCTTTGGGAGAAGGACGGTTCCAGATCGTTTGCAGGCGATTTTTGGAACGTTTGCGAGTGACACAGTCAAAACCGGTTCCTTCCCAACAGCAGTGGATACCGGCCTGCGGTCTTTCTTTCCCGCTTTGGGTTTCAGAAATCATGGCCAGTTGCAGATTACGGCACGGGCGGAATATATGCCCCATTGCATCGCAGAGATCGTCTAATATATCTTCTGTATCACCATTACTTTTATGATCTTGTATTTCCGTATTCACAAATTTCCGTAAACCGGCCAGTGCAGACAAACATTGCCATAAGGTTCCGGCTTTTTTGATTTGCCAGCAGCCCAGGGGATTTTCTTTCCATAAAGAGTCTGTCGGAGAAGATTCTGAAAGATGGATCTGTTCTGCGTCAAAGATATCGCTAAGTTCGGGAAACGGCAGACGTTCCTTTACATGGAAGGCTGCTTTGGAGAGAATCGCGCTGCGGTCTATCCAAGTGATCCCGCCGCAGCATTTTTCGCAGGTCAGTGTTTCCCGCAGCATGGCCAGTCCGGGGCGGATTTCTTCCGAGGGGCTTTTACGTTCCTCTTCAGACAGGCACCAGTAAAACTGACTGGCCAGGGTAACAAAATGAAAATGGACAAATGCCTCAAAGAGGTTGATATAATCATGAATCCGGTCATATTTCCGTAGGCGGTCCAAAGCAGTCTGGATGGTATAGGGCCAATTAGAAGGGGGAATTTGTGAGAGATCATTGCCCAAACATTCAACAAAAAGGGTACCGCACTCACGGATTTTGTTGAAAATTAGGCGGGTGTCGGCTAAAGCAAAATTTGATTTTGTGCTGATATTTAAATAGGGGATGGGGATTTTATCCGCATTTTCCCGCCCATTATGTATTTCTCCCTGCCGTTTTAGATAATTGGCTAAGGAATCCGGCCGGATGATCCCATCCTTATCCAGCAAATCCAAAGGGGGAGACATGAGGGCATTGTGAAAATGCCAGGTCAGGAAACTTGCTTTCAGTTCATCCAGTTCCCGGGTCTCCTCCAGCCGCTCCCCGGCCACCAGTATGGGGAATGATTCAGATACGGATATTTTCCGGTTTTCTATGGTGGACCCGGCATGGCAGCAGTCCAGAACCATCAATTTATTTTTCGCTTTACAGAAACGAAGAGATTCGCTGATACGGTTGAACTGTATTCGATCCGTCCGGGTCTTTTCCCCCACAATCAGAAAGAGTTCACCTTTGTCCAGATCAGCATGACCGGAAAAATAAACGATCACCGTGTCGTTTTTTGTGCAATTATCAAAAAAATCATCCAGACATTTCTGAATGCCGTGTTTATCTATTGGGGCTTCAGAGGGGACTTCCAAAACCCCATAATCATATTTTTCCAGGCACTGCCGCATCAATGCAAGATCATTTTCGGCATATTCCAGCCCCAGTGAATTGGTCCCGATGAGAAATGCTTTGTTTGCCATAATATTCCGTTTTACTTTTCAGGATGTTTCGAATGCCGTTCTTCAGTATCCATTTTCAAATGAATTCCTTTTACATTGGCATCCAGATCAATTTTTTCTTTTTTCCTTTCAGGTGAAAAATCATGAACAAAATGTTTGCGGACGCTTTTCATCTGCGGAATACCGTTTTTCTTGATTACTTTACCGTTTTCATCCCGGATTTCTTTCATCTCTTCCCAGGTATAGTGAACCGGACGATTTATCCAGGTTTTCATACAATGGGAAAGGGCGAAAAGTACGGCAGTAATGGCACCGCCACTGGCAAGAATTACCGGAACCAGGTCTTTTGTGCGGCCACTGCGTTCATCCTGACAAGGAATGATCTCTTTTTCCACTTGGGCATCAATATCTCCTTTTTCAAGGATATCCTCTATTGACAGGTAATTATCTTCCATCCATTCCCGGATGTCATCAGACAGTTCAATATAAATTTTTACGGATTCGCTCATGATTTTCCCTTCTGTTATACTGACTTATCATTTACCAAACGCAACTACTCAGCCATCTCAAGGCTGTTCAATGCTATTGTGGAATATTTTTTTATTTCAATAAAATAGATTGGTTATGCCTTTAACTTTTTTCTGAAACATATCATTTAGGTTAGAACTGAACAACTTTGAGGCCAGTAGGTATGCCGGGATTTTCCATATAGACCCGATGTTTGCGCCGACTTAAAGCGTTTTATCAGTAGCCCCGCCCACAAAAATGCCAAGATTGTTGGTTTACCCAAAATCTTCGGTAAAGTTGAACCCATTGTTGCGACGAGCGGGATTATTGATAAGACGTTGTTGAACAGTGCCGCTGGTCAGAACCGGTAACGATTGTTTCCTCTATGGAGTTATATCGATTGCTGCATGTTAGTGCAAGGAAAAACGGCGTAATTTCTTGTAATTTTGATGAAGAATGGTCAAAATTACAGGTCTCCAATATTTTTAATTTTTCATCATATTGTTATATAAATTCAACAAATGCCGTATCATCTACTCCCAAGTCTTGATTTCCATTCGGATGACCACGAATCATTTTTCATTTTTGGTTTTGCAATGGCCCAGTCAACATTACACAATTATGATGTTTATCCGCCGCGCAATCCTAAGGCAAGCGCATATTACAAGTGTGTTGAAAATAATTTTGAAGAGTTGGCACGTGCCTGGGATGACATGTATAAATCCCGGTATGGATTCTGGCGGACATATGTCATAACAGTGATCTATAAATATCTTGACTGTGGTGATCTTCATATGGGATTTGCCAGGGTCCGTTGTGAAAATTGCGGCCACGAGTATTTGTTGGCATTTTCCTGCAAGCGGCGGCAGTTCTGTCCCTCATGCCATCAGAAACGGGTAATTGAATATGGCGAATGGCTGTTGACGGAGATGCTGAAAGATGTCCCTCATCGGCAGTGGGTTTTCAGTATTCCCAAACGGCTGCGGATTTATTTTCTTTATGACCGGAAACTGCTGGCAAAATTGTCGATTTGTGCCTGGAAGGTGATGAATGCATATCTGAGATCCGTTGTTGCCGATGTTGATGCCGTTCCGGGTGCCAGTATCCTTGGCAACCTGGCCCGTTACATTATCCGGGCCTGCTTCTCCCAGGAGAAAATGATCTATGTTCCGGCAGAACAATCAACAGATGATATTGCCATCGTTTATACATCCAAAGACCGGAAGTCCCGGAAAGTGTTCACTGCTTTAGATTGGCTGGCTAGGCTTACGACGCATATCCCCGGCAGGTATGAACAGACTGTCAGGTACTACGGCTGGTATTCCAACAAATCCCGGGGGATGAGGAATAAGGCCGGTTTGGATGATACCATTCCTGCTGTTATGCCGAAGGATATGTCCGCCAAAGAATCCCGGCAGAACTGGGCACGACTCATCCAGAAAATTTATGAAGTTGATCCGCTTGTGTGCCCCAAATGCCAGGGTTCCATGAAAATTGTTGCTTTTATTGAAGAGTTTGACGTCATTGAAAATGATACTGCGCCACCTTGATCTCTGGGATATCCGCAATCATGACCCGCCGCAAAAGGTTTCCGAATTATATTCTTGAAATGGTCTATGATGAGGCAGACTCCCGGATTCCGGAACTATAGCACTGGGATTGATTCTGGGATTAATTTTTTCACTGGGATTGATTTTTTTGAAATTGGATTGAGGGATTACGGTGAGCTATACTCAAAATTCGCTCTATTCTGGAATTTTTCCAGAAATCTAAAAATATTTCCTGCCTGTTTTCTTGATCTTGATTTTTGTCCTGACTTGAACTGATCTCCCCTGATACAAGCACAACATGTTGTGCTTGTATCAGGGGAGCAGTATATTTTTTAACTTTTTAGATATTCAATACTTTCTTTAACAAAAAGCAAGTTCTTATCCCTCGTACCAGATAATCAGGGCAACGCCCAAGCTGCCCAGAAGTTCCATCAGAGGGGTAAATGCAGCAAACATCTTGGTCTGGGCCAGACCAGCCCTGAAATACCGGTTGTTGGTCCGGGTCAGTTTTTCCATTACCCTGGATTGTGCACTGAGCAGCCTGATGGTGTTGATTCCGGCAATGTTTTCCTGCAGCCCCATATTCAACCGCCCTGTACAGGCCTTGATCCGGTGGAAAATCCGTTTGGAAATTTTGGCGAAAAACCAGGCCAGCACCGCCATTGGCGGGACAATGAACATGCAGACCATGGCGACAGAAGATTGCCGTCAGACCACCCACCAGCAGCCACCAATACCTGCGGATATCTTTTTTAATAATCTGTGTTGTTTTCATTATCCCGCCCCCCCTCAGATTATGGTTTCCGGGCTGTGATAATCTGGTAATCCCCTGCCAGAGACGGCGAATCGCCAACAAGCTGCATCCCTGAAAATCCGGTTTCCTCCAGGATGGAAAACAGCGCTGATCTTGTGTGGTGTTTTTCTTCCTCACTCTCCATGGCACCGCTCAAGGCCCAGAGCAGTGCAGGCAAAGGCCCCTGTCGATTGTCTTCCAGTACACTGCGTACACTGATCAGCAGGCCGCCCCGGTTAAGGGCGTCGTGGATACGGGCAAAATAGCCGGCAAGCTTGGGTTTATCTCCAAAAAAAGTAAAGGATTCAAAAATGAGATCAAAGCCCGCGCTGAACCGATCTGTGCCGTGATCGCCGGCCATCGTGGTCACACGATCCTGCATATGGTAGGCGGCAATATATTCGTTTGTGATGTCGGTGACGGGAGGTTGATCAAACACCACCGCCGACAGCCTGGGGTTCTCCTGGCACATGGCAATGGCAAAGAGACCGTGAGCCCCACCGATATCCATCATGCGGCGGGCGGTTTCAAACCCGGGCAGAGCGGTAACTATGCCCACAATCTCCTGAAGCCTTCCCAATAAACAGGTGTTGGCCATGGTGCGGATTGTATCCGGCTTATAGGTGTGTGATTTTTTTCTCTTCTGTTCCGGGCCCAGGGTGAGGCGATCGGTCAGCCCGGAAAATTTGCGGGAATTCTCCTTTAAATAGGAAACGGAACCGCTGGAAAAAAAGGCGCCTTCACGGGTTAAAAAGGCAGTTGTTTCTTTGGTGTTGCAATATCCCGCTGCCGTCTTGACGATAAATCCCAGGGCGGTGAGCACGTCAAGCAGTTTCCCTGTCATACCGGCATGGATTCCCGCCTGTTCAGCCAGATCTTCGGCGGAAATCTGCGTCATGAGCCGGTCAAACAGCCCAAGTTCGACTGCGGTTAAAAACACCCGATATTCCTTGAAGCCCTGTTCCATACGCCGGTATTTCCGGCCCAAGTCCGTCATTCCCGGTGGCGTGTCTTTCAGCTTGGTCATTGTTGTCTCCTCAGGCAAATAAAAAAATCACTGTGCCCTGACGGTCACAGGATTGCGTATTTCATTAAACTTCCGCTATGACCGCAGGGTTCACAGGACTGGTGATTGTACAAAGATCTCCATGTCTTCCCGGATTCCGCCGGCCACCTGGCAGGTGGAGATCACCCGGTGGGGAACCAGAAATCCGGCATAGAGGATTTTATCGTTCCGGTATAGTGCAACTCTCTGGTAAAAAGTATCGATATGCATAATCTTATCCCCTTGGGTCATAGCTGCCACCTTAGTCCTGCGTAAACGGTCCTCGGGCTGCCCAATATGTTTTCAGCGTAGGTATACTCTCTACCAAAACACAACATTCACCCGGTTTGTCATCCTTTTTTGCTCCCCATGCCGGAAGCGTCCTTCCCCTGATCTTCAATCTTCCATTTACGTTTCCATTTTTCCACGTTCGATGCAGTGAGGATATCCACGGCATTGCCCTGGTACTCTTCATCCACCTCCCCGATGGTTTCCTCCATATCCCCTTCAATCTCCAGGGCTGCGTCCCGGACCGCAGCCAGATCTTCGGCATCTGCCTGCCAAAGCCCTCTGGAATGGGCCTCTAAAAGCCGCCGGGTCAGCTCTTCCAGGGCGTAAGGGTTTTCATGCCTGAGCCAGGAGAGGTTTTCCTCTGTATGGATATAGGTGGCCACCACCTCGTCGAACACCCATTTGTCCACCTTTTGGGTAAGGGCGCTCCACTTGTAAAGATTGTTGACCCGGCTGGACACGCTTTCCGCTCCCTTGAATCCGTGGTTTTTCAGTTCTTCAATCCACCTGGGATTGACCAGGCGGGCCCTGGCAGACAGCTCAATGTCCTCTTTGACATCCCGGACAGATAGATCCCCGCTGGCATTGTTATCCCCCCAGTAAATGCGGGAGGCCTTGCCCCCAAGGTTTTTCGATGCCATGGACATGCCCCCCAGGTAGCTTGCATAGCAGCCGCCGTCCAGAATATCGTACTCCGGCGATGCCTGGCGCATATAGGTGACGTCAATGGTTTTCAGCCTTGCGGCGTAGAGGTTTTGGGCTGCCTCTCCGCTGATTCGGTCAAACCCCTTGTTCCGGGATGATCCATAGGCATGGCCGCCCCAGTTTACATAGGTTTCGGTCAGATCTTTTTCATCCTCCCAGGCCGATGCATCCAGGGCAAGGCCCACACCGATCCCATAGGTCCCGGGTGGGGAGGAAAAAATGCGGTAGGAGGCCATGCGGGCCATCTGGTTTTCGGTATACCGGCTGTCCAGCTCGGATTTAAGGGACTCCAGTTGCTCGTCCGTATGCTTTTTGATGAAGTTAAGATCATGGGGCTCATCCAGACGGGAGGCCAGGACCGCGGCCTCATCGGCAAGATCTGCAAAATGGGGAACCATGTCCCTGAGGATGCCCGAGGTCTGGATCACCACATCCACACGGGGCCGGGAGCCAGTGATATCGGCGGTGCCGTCCACAAGACGGAGTTGGGACAGAGGGATGGCCTCGATTTTTGTTACCTTGCCGCTGTCTGCCCACACCGGGCGCATGCCCATGAGATAGAGAATCTGACAGAAAATTTCCCCGTCAGACTTGAAGGCATCGATGCTCCACAGGTTGATGCCCACACTCTCGGGAAATCTGTTTTCGTCTTCCAGGTATTTTTTGAGCAGGTTGTCGCACAGTTCCTGCCCCACCTGCCAGGCCGCCTTTGTGGGCAGGGCCTCAACATCCGTGGGAAAAAGATTTCTGCCCGTGGGCAGTACCCTTGTGTTGCCAAGGGCCAGGGAGCCGGAGAGCCCGGCTTCAATATACCGGCCGTTAAGGGCCCTGAGGAGCTGTTGTATTTCACAGGTGCTTTTGGCAATATTCTTTCCCGTCGTCCGGCACCACTCCCTGAAGGCGGTGGAAAGTACCGGTATTTCAGGGTCTGTTCCGGTGACTGTCTTTGCGTCTTCTTCCACAAGCGCCTGGAGCACCCGGGCGGCCCTGTCAAACTCACCTTCCTGATTTTCTCGGTCTTCTTGATTTTTCCAGTTTTCTTGCTCTTCCCGGCCTTCCTGATCTTCCCGATCTTCCTGATTCTGGCTGTCCGGATGATTCTGCGGACACAGGGCCGCAAGATCCGCCAGGGTCGGCCTGTCGTCGGTCTTTTTCATAAGCATGACTGCCATCATGGCTGCCATACCGGCCGTGTCAGGGGCGGTTCCCAGTACGTGCATCCCCAGGGGGGAGAGAATTCGTTTATACTGACCCATCTGCCGGGACAAGAGCGTAATCCGGGCATCAAAGGACTCCTCCGCCCCCAGGGTGTCCAGATGCAGTTCCCGGATCAGCGGGCTCATCTCCTCCTCCAGGAGGGTCTGTCTGCGGGCTTCCCTGCTCTCCCTGGCTTTAACATACTCCTTGAGCAGGGTCTCAAGCCGCAGCATTTCAGGCGGGACCTGGGCCGGCCGATATACCGGGGTCAGGTGATCAATGGTGACGGCGCGGCCCCTGCGCTTGGCCACGGCCCCTTCGGCCGGTACATCAAGGGCATAGGGGTTAATGTTGGGCAGGTCCCCCAGGGAAATTTCCGGAAAACAGTTATGGGACAGGGCATGGGGCTTGCCCGGAAGAAATTCCAGGGCTCCGTGGGTGCCGAAATGGATCACGGCATCGGAATGGTCCTGGATGTAAAAATAGGTGCCCAGCCAGTGGTGGGGCGGCGCAAGATTGGGGTCATGGAGGATGCGGCAGACCTCGCCGTTGCATTTGGCGCCGTAGCAGCCCCGTTTGGGCTGGATGATGAGGGTCAGCTTGCCAAAGGAGAGTCCTGCAATCACAAGGACCTGTTCCCCATTTCGTTGGTAGACCATGCCCTGGCCGGGAAAAGGGTCCCAGTCCTGGTCCACCCGGTCCCGGGCAAATGGGGGCAGGACGTCAAAATGTTTTCTGTAGGCGGTTTCATCCATAAAGCTTAAGACCCCGCCTTTTTTTACGGTTTCATCCACCGTGGTCCACCGGAATTCGGAAAAGGCCTTCTTCTCCATGAAAAGGTCCAGCAGGGCCTGGGCCTCTCTGGGGGCATCCCCCACATCATAGCCTGCCATGTCCAGGGCCGCGATGGTCCGGGCCAGGCTTTCAAAGGTGTCCAGGCCCGCGGCCAGCCCCAGGGTGGCCTCCACCCCCTTGCAGGGATTGTTGTTAAGGACGATGGTGATCCGCTTGTCCTGGTTGGGCATCTGCCCCAGGGCCACCCATTTCTTGATCCGGCGGCAGAGATGGGCGATACGTTCCGTTACCGGGACATATTGCCGGAAGCTGATGTCCATGTCCGGATGATGTTCCGGCCTGGTGGCCGCCACCATGGAGGATTCCACCACCCCGGCCATCTCCGGCTGGGCCAAGGCATAGACCATACCAAATCCTCCGGTGCCGCTGCCGTCGGCATCCTTCTCCCACTCTTCAGGGGTCTGCTGGTAAAGCCGGACCGACTGGAATATGGGGATGTCCAGGGCCTTCAACACCGGTGTATCCAAAGGCGTAGCCAGAAGCCGGCCTGCCATGAGATTGATCAGGGCCCGGGGCATATCCCGCCCGTCCTTTTCAAGTTCTGTGAAATAATCCAGCCAGGGATACCGGTCTTTCAGGGGAACATTGGCATCCCGGACTCCCTCGGAAACCACGCACAGCGGGGTGAACCCCTGGCGGGCAAGTTCCAGGATGACCGCGTCCATGTCATCGTGATTTTTTTCCGCCACCTGGCCGAAATAGGCCAGCACCCCCACAATTGGTCCCTGTTCGGCGGCCGGGTGATCATTCCGGTACCAGGCAAGGTACTCCCGGGAAGTGTCAAAAAGCCCCTGATAATCCGGGTGGTAAATCCCGCAGCTTTTAACGGGGATCACAGGGGCTGCCGTGACCTTTGCCCCGCACAGGGCGGCCAGGTACCGTACTCCGTTTTGGTAATTGCCGGTATGGGGACTTTTCAGATAGGTGTTAAAGGCCGTCATCTCTTCCTGGGTAAAGGTGGAAAACTCAGATGGCATATCCCAGCCCAGGGCCGCCCGAAAAGAGGCCCTTTGGGCGCAGTCTAAAACCAGGTCGTAATTGGGCAGTTCCTTGAACAACTGGCCGATAAAAAGGGCTGCGCCATGGGTCTCCATATAGACCGCCAGCTTATCGGCAGACCTTGCCTGGGAGAAGAGGACAAGGTCGATGCCTTCGGCCGCAAGACCCTGACAGGCCATGGACCAGGTATGGACATTGAACATATGACCGTAAACGCAAACAATCTTCATTATAGTTTCCTTTGTGCGGCATTTTTTTATAGGAATCGGGCCAAAAGGGTTTGAAAATCGGTTCGGTCCTGGAAAATCTTCTTCTGGAACTCCCCGGTGTCCAGGATCATCTCTGCCTGATGGAGCGATGTGTCCGGTTCTGTACCGGATGTTGGGCCTGATACTGGATCTCCCGGCCAGGCCCACCGGGCCTCGGGATTGATCTTATGGTAAAGCCTCCGGTCCCATGATAAGGGCCCGGGCCATCTGTGCGTACATTCAGCCTTCCATGACCTCGACCGTGGCATCCCAGCCCAGGGCCACGTCCATCATGTGGGAGATGTCGCCGGCTCCCTTGTAGCCGTGGCGCATCGTTCCATGTATCCACTTGGGATTGGTGGGCCTAGATCTTAACCATTCTCATGACCTTCAGTTATAATTCGAATTTTGAACTGTTCTTTTCCATCCAGGCCAGCTGTGCTTTATCTTTTTAAACCTCGCCTTGGCGGCACCCGGTGGAGAATTTTCTGAATAAGTTTTGTCGAATTGGTTCCAGCCCTGATATCCCCATACTTGGTGTTTTCCACTCATCAATTTTTGTGGTCTCCACCTTGGGCACACCTGAAACCGGTTTTTAACCTTTTTGGGCAATGTCCATCCTGAATCATATTGTTCATCTGCAATCCATAAGTAGACGGCTTCTTGAAAAGATATGTGGTACAGCAACAGTTGGTCATTCCGGTCAAAATATTGAAATCCGCTTTTTACAGGGCCGATAATGGTCAGCTTGGTACAGGTGTCTTGTGAAAATGCCCAGTGGGGGATACAATCATTTTTTATTTCAATAATTTCCCATTTTTCCGGAAGATTATGTTCAATTTGTTTTGTTAATTTTGATAGATCTGCCGCATCGGTTTTTGTGCAGAACATCATTAAGAATATCACAGCCAGAAAACGCCACAATCCCGGCGAATTGCGGATAGACATTTTTGACGTCTTGTCTCTAAAGAGCATGATTTTTTTCCCGGGATCATGGTTTGGGTAGTGGATTAAATATTGACTCCACAGTTTCATCGAATCAGTCCTTGGCCTTTTCCACAAAAGAAATCGCCATAATGAAAAAGAGGCACCCGGTGACCAGCAAGATCAGCCATGATCCCATATCTGCGCTGCCCTTGAGGCAGGCGGTCCGGATAGCAGATGAGGCATGGGTCAGCGGCAGAAAGGAGAGGATGAATCCGGCCCAGTCCGGAAGACGCTCCACCGGGAAAAAGGTACCCCCTAAAAAGGCCATGGGTGTAATGACAAATGAATTGAGAAGCGCCTGGTCTGCATGGGATTTCACCACCATGGCCAGCCCCACAGCCAGGGAGGCAAACACAAAACTGTTGAGCAGCACACCGGTTAAAAAGGCCAGGTTATAGTGCAGATCAATCCTGAAAACCAAGGCCAGGATCATGATGACACTCACCGATAAAAGGGCACGGGTCATCCCGGCAAGGACTTCGCCGGTCACATAGGCGGTCTTTGATACAGGGGCAGCCTGGAATTCCTCAAAAATATGCCAGTAAAACCGTGCGATGTTGATATCACTGGCAATGGCAAAGGACTGGGTCATGCTGCTCATGGCGATGAGACCCGGAATTAGAAACGCCATGTAGGAATGGCCTTCCACCTGCACTGAGTGGCCAGCCGCATAACCAAAAGCAATAAGGTAAAGCAACGGAGATACAGACCATGATGGGATCTGGCGGGTCAATCGTTTTCTTAAAATCAGCATCTCCCTGTAATAGACGGCAAATATAGTGCGAATCATGACGAAAAGTCCTTTCAATGGGAATGGGTCGAATGCCCGGAGTGCCCGGAGTGCTCTGAATGGCCGGAATGCTCGGAGGAGTGCATGGTATGCCCGGAATGCCCGGAGGAGTGCCCGGAATGGCTGGAGTGCCCGGTATGTCCGGAATTTGTTTTTGTTTGCTGCGATTCCGTTTTTCGGCCTGTCTCCGCCAGAAATGCATCCTCCAGGTTCACCCGGCGCAGGGTATATTGATGCGCATTCTCCATGTTAAATGCCTGGGCTGTCTGCCTGTCTTTAAAATAAACCGTATCCATTCCATGGGAGGTGAGCCGGTCAATGGCCCAGGCCCCGATATTCTGCATAAGGTTCTCAGGGGTATCCAGGGTGACAACCCGCCCCTTATCGAGAAATGCCACCCGGTCCGCCAGAAACTCTGCCTCCTCAATGTAGTGGGTGGTCAAAAAAACAGTGGTACCGTTGGCCTGGATTTTCTTTATCAAACCCCATATCCGCCGCCTTATGGCGGCATCCAATCCCACGGTGGGCTCGTCCAGAAACAGTATAGCCGGATCATGAAGCAGAGCCCGGGCAATCATCAGCCGTCTTTTCAGGCCGCCGGATAACGATTTCACCGGGCTGTTCAATCGGTCCGACATATCAACGTAATCCAGCATCTCCTCTGTTTTGCGTTTAATGTCCGACATCTTCATGCCATACATCAACCCATGGATCAGAAGATTCTCTTTCACCGACAGTTCCTGGTCCAGGTTAATGGCCTGGGAAACAAGGCCGTACTGGGCCTTTGCCCTGTTTTCGTCTGTCCGGATATTAAACCCGTTGATGGTGCATTGTCCTTTTTCAAACCGGGTCATGCCGGTGAGAATCCGGATGGTGGTTGTTTTTCCAGCACCGTTGGGTCCCAGATAGGCAAAAAGTTCACCTTCGTCAACTTCAAGGCTTATGCCGTCCAGGGCCATAAGACTTTTATAATTTTTCCGTAATCCATCTAAGGTAATTGCCGGCATATATCACGCCCTTTTTGCATGTTGTGCCCGGTTGCTCTCCCGGACGGCATGAATATCCTGGGCCACTTCCTGAAGCGGCTTTCTTCTGATACGGTGGGGCAGAGCCAGTTGGGCTGCCGTCTCAATATCGTATTTTTCCACAGTGACTCTGCCATCCCACGCGGCAAGGGTTTTAGCGGTTTTCAGTATGATAATGTCGCCCCTGTGCCCGTCCACCCCCACATCAAGACAATAGGAGGCAATTTCAAAGAGAAGCTCCCGGGGAATGGTCACATCCCGGTAAAGATCCATGGCCTTTTCAATGCGTTGGGAGAGATTGAGACTCTCTTTTTCCCATTGCTCAGCAAACCCCTCAGGATCTTCATCAAAGCGGGTCCGGCGCTCCATCACCGCCACCCTGTCTTCAACCTCGATGATCCCACCGATATTGACACACAGACCAAACCTGTCCAGGAGTTGGGGACGAAGCTCCCCCTCTTCCGGGTTCATGGTCCCCACCAGGGTAAACCTGGCTGGATGGGAAAAGGAGACCCCTTCCCGCTCAATGGTATTGACCCCCATGGCAGCGGAATCCAGCAACACATCCACCACATGATCGTCAAGTAAATTCACCTCATCCACATACAAAATACCCCGATGGGCCGCCGCCAGCAGCCCCGGCTCTATGCGCTTTTCCCCTTTTTTCAGGGCGTGCTCAAGATCCATGGTGCCCACCACCCGGTCTTCGGTGGCTCCCACGGGCAGCTCAATGACCCGGATACCGCTTTGTTCGGTTTCAAGCTGTTTGCCATTCAGCGCATTGGGATCTTTTTGTCTGCTGCCGGGGCATGCCTCTATGCTGCACTCTTCACACACCGCACCGGTTTCTGATACGGCCAAACGGAACGGGCAGCTCTTTACATGCTCAATCATGGGCAGGATATCGGCCAATGCCCGAACAGCCGTTGATTTGGCCGTGCCCTTCTCCCCCCGGATCAGAACTCCGGAAAGGGAGGGGTTGATAATGTTAAGAATCAGGGCCAGTTTCATGTTCTCCTGGCCTACAATTGCGGTAAATGGAAAAATGGGTTTTTGTTTTTTCATATTTTAAAGCTCCTAACCGTTCCGGCTATCCGGCCTTGATCTCCCCACCGGCCACTCCAAAGAGGAATGCCATCGTTATGATCAAGTACCAGCTATCCTAACGGTTCTCTTTAATTAAACTGACAAGGCTATCACTCTTTAAATCATCAATTTTATAATATTGGGCATTGGCGGCCCCTGCCAATTGCCCGGCCAGGCCGAACATGACAGGTCCCTGGGGTTCGGTATCCACCACGATGCAATTTAAGGTCTCATCCTCCCCCAGCTTATGGGCCATCATCATGGCTTCGTCCACCGGCTTTGCATCACTGAAGGCCACATTGCTTCTGCCGTCGGTGATAATGATAACAATGGGCCGGGATGCCGGATCACGGTAACGGACGTTCTTTATCATCTGGTACGCCTTTTCAAGACCTGCCGACAGCGGTGTCCTCCCGCCCACGGGCATCTGGGAGAGATAGGTGGCAGCAAGTTCGATGCTGGATGTCACCGGCAGGTTCACCACAGCTTCGGTCTTGCGGAACGAGATCATGGCCACCTTGTCCCGTTTTTGATAGGCATCAAGCAACAGAGAAAGGATGGCACCTTTGGAGGCGGACATGCGGCCCCTGGCCCCCATGGAGCCACTGGCATCCACCACAAAAAGTAAAAAATTGCCCATCTTCTTCTCGCGAATCTTTTCCCTGATATCGGAAGATGTCAATGCCACGCAAAGCCCATCCGGGATATCACGGTTCTTTTGGAACGGTGCCGCTGCCCTCAGGGTGGCGTCAAAGGCGATGTCATTGCTGCCTCTGTTCATGGTGCTTTTCACATACCGGCCCTGTTTTTGGGAAACCCGGGTCCGGGAACGCCGGCCCGATCCCCGGCGGAGGGTCCGGTCTTTTTTTGACTCTATTTTTTTGACTTTAAAGGGTTCACCGATCTCAAAAACGGTTTCTGTATCATTCTCCGATACCGGCGGCTGGGTATCTGACTCCTGGTCCGAATCCGTATCGTCCGGATCTATATCCTCCTGGGACGACTCCTCCGGTTCAGGCTCCTGGGCGTTATTCTCAGGATTATCTTCCTGCTCCTGCTCTTTGTTCTCCTCTGGTTCGTCGTTTTCCGGTTCCTGTTCTTTATCATCCTGGTTTTCATTTTCCGGAGGTTCCGGCGGCGGGGGCGGCGGAGGGGGGTCACTCACCTCCTGTTTTCGATGCAGCAGTACAAAATGGGCCACTGCCTGGATGTCGTCCACTGTCACTTCGGTCCTGCCTTTCAGGGCTGCATGGGCCATGGCCCCCTGCTCCAGCACCAGGTCTGCCCGGTGACCGGCAACATGATTGGTGGTACACAATTCTGCAATAAAAGAGCGCATATAACCGGGCATTCTGACCAATGGCAGCAGTTCCACCGCATTGACAATCGCTTCGGAAATGGCCCGGGTGTCTGATTCATATTCCTGTCTGAATCCCTCCGGATCAGAATCGTAGCGTTCACGCAGCACCATAAGCGCCATGCGTTTTTCAATATCCTGCTCGGCAGAGACTTCCACACAGAAGCCGAACCGGTCCAACAGCTGGGGCCTGACATCCCCCTCCTCGGGATTCATGGTCCCCACCAGCAGAAACTGAGACGGGTGGGCAAGGGAGATGCCTTCACGCTCCACACGATTCTCACCCGAAGCTGCGGCATCCAGGATAATATCCACGATATGGTCGTCCAGCAGGTTGATCTCATCCACATAGAGAATGCCTTGGTGGGCCCGGGCAAGAAGTCCCGGCTGAAGGATTCTGCGCCCGTGCATGACGGCCTTTTCAAAGTCCATTCCCCCGGCCACCCGGTCCTCCGTGGCATTCAAGGGGAGTGTTATCACCTTTTTTCTACGAAGGATGAGGTTGTCTGATCCATTGGCTGCCAGGCACACCGGACACTGAAACGATCCCTTGGGATCACAATTAAATGCACACCCTTTGCGTACCGAAATTTCCGGCAGCAGATCTGCCATGGATCTGACAATGGTGGATTTAGCCGTACCTTTTTCGCCCCGGATCAATACACCGCCGATCCTGGGATTAACGGCATTGAGCATCAGGGCCAACTTTAAATCACTCTGACCGATGATGGCTGAAAAGGGAAACAGGCCCGTCATCCCTGCGCCTTCCTTAACCGGTTGGTCAACCATGGCCGATTGTTCACCTATTTCATCTATCTTTGTTTGAATCATTTTATCCCCAATATGCCGACTTGCAGCGGCTATTCCGTCAGTGCTTCGATCTCACCTTCAATATCCAGGTACTCTTGTCTGAGCTGCTCTTTCATGTCATCTTCTGCCTGCCACATGCCCCTGGAAATCGCCTCCAGAAGCTTGTCCAGGATATTCTGCCGGGCATAGGGATTCACCTCTTCCATCCACTCTTTCACCTTTTCGTCCAGCACATAGGCCCGGGCCATCTGTTCATACATCCAGTCCTCCATGACCTCGGCCGTGGCATCCCAGCCCAGGGCCACATCCATCATGTGGGAAATGTCCCCGGCGCCCTTGTAGCCATGGCGCATCATCCCCTTTATCCACTTGGGATTGGTCAACCTGGATCGCAGGATATGTTTGGCCTCCTCGGCTGTGGAGCGCATCTTCACCCGTTTGGGATCGGAACTGTCGCCCATGAGTGATATGGGGTACTTGCCGGTAACGGTTTTCCCGGCAACGATGAGACCGCCGTAGTAGTTATAATAGTCCGTGCATGACATCATGTCGTATTCACGGGAATCCTCGTTCTTTACGGTGACATCCATGCGGGATAAAAGGGTCCTGAAAACCGCCGGTTTCTGCTGGCCGTAACTGCCCTTGCCGTAAGCATGGCTGGAATACCGAATATAATTGTTGCCCAGATCCTCCTGGGTCTTCCAGTTCTTGGATTCCACAAGTTCGGAAACACCGGCCCCATAGGTACCGGGCGGGCATCCGAACACCCGGAATGAGGCTTCCCGGAACGCTTGATCCTCGGTCATGCCCTCAACCTTAAAGGTCTCCATGTCCCGGACCACATGGCGGCGGATCATATTGGTCTCCAGGGGTTCATCCAAAACCGCCACCATACGCACGGCCTGGTCTATACGTTCCACCAACAGCGGAAAAGAATCACGGAAGAAACCCGAAATCCGGGGGAGCACATCAATTCTGGGACGGCCCAAGTCCTTTTGCGGGATGATTTCAAGACCTTTGACAATGCCGTTTGTCTTGTGCCAGATGGGTTTGACTCCCAGAAGATAAAAAATCTCTGCGATATCATCCCCCTTGGAACGCATGGTGGCACCGCCATAAACGATAATGCCCACGCTTCTTGGATAGGCCCCGGTTTCGTCCAGATAGCGCTTTAGCAGGGCATCCCCAAGGCTTTTGCCCACCTCCCAGGCCCCGGGACTGGGAATTTTCTGGGGGTCCACCGAGTAAAAATTCCGGCCGGTGGGCAGGATATCGGCCTGGCCCCTTGTGGGAGCACCCGAGGGTCCGGGACGGACAAATCCACCGTCAAGGGCGGTGATGACAGCGTCCAGCTCCTGGGTGGTCTTCCGGATATTGGGAACAATCCCATTTGAAATGTAGGTCAGAACCGCCACAATGTCCGGATGGGAACGAGAAACCAGATCCCGGATCACGCTGGAGATATACGCCTCATCCCCTTCAAACCCTTTTTCCGCCAGGGCCTGGGCCATTGTCAGGGCCAGGTTGTGGGCCTTTTGAATGATCATGTTTCCGGTGTCACCGCTCTTTTCATCCACCACCCGTCCCCTGTTAACCAGAAGGTTGTCATAATCATGCCCCAGTGCGGTGACAATGGACTCTCTCAGGGAGGGCACATTGCCGTTTGCCACCCGGGTCAATTGCACCAGGAATTCAACCAGCGGCTGATCCTCCGGCACTTGGCCCAGGGTGTGCAAGCCATCATTGATCATGGTGTCAGACAGCTCTCCAAGATATTCATGGAGCTTTTCAAGGAACCCGTCAAAATCCTCAAAGGCCCGTTCTTCGGTGATCTCAAGATCCCTGTCAAGATTTGCATCTGCCACGGCCTTCCAAATCATGGGTTTGAGCACCGGCACCTTTCCGGGATCTTCCCGGCGGGCATCCTGATACTCCTTGATTTTATTGTCCACCTCAGACAGGGATTCGTACAGATCGGCATTGGTAAACACCGGGGTAAGATGGTCCACAATACAGCAATAACTGCGTCTCTTGGCCTGGGTGCCCTCACTGGGATCATTGATGATATAGGGGTAGATGTTGGGAAGATCCATGATGGAAAGATCCGGGTAACACTCCTCGGACAGTCCCAGGGCCTTGCCCGGCAGCCACTCCAGGGAGCCGTGCTTGCCCACGTGGATAACGGCATCAGCCTTGAACACGTGTTTGATATAGCGATACTGGGCCAGATAATGGTGGGGGGGGCTCAGGTACATGTCGTGGTAAATCTTGTCGATGTTCTCAAAATAGCCCCTGGGCGGCTGCACCGTGATAAAAACGTTTCCGTTCATGGTTCCGGCAAAAATCATCTCATTGTCATGGACAAAGAGGTCCCCGGGCATTTTTCCCCAATCATGGGTCTGTTTTTCTTTGATGGGTTGAGGAAGCGCTTCGTGCCAGCCCATGTAATCCGTCGGACCTGCCAGGGCGGCTGCACGTTCATGCATCTGCTCGGGTAGAAGCCATCGCTGATCACAGGTCATGCGGGAAAGAATCTCATGGGCCAGTTCATCCCCGTCCTGGTACGATGTTTCAACTTCATATCCCTCCGCCTTCATCCGATCAAGAAGGTGCTTGACACTGGCAAAGCTATCCAGACCAGCCGCACAGCCGATCCGGTCGTTCCGGGGGGGATAGTGATGAAATACAATGGCGATCTTCTTTTGGGAGTTCTCCTTTTTCGACAATCCGGCCCAGTTGATTGCAAGATTAACCACACGGTCCACACGATCCGGAATGGGCATATACCGGGAGATCAACGCCCCGGTCAGGGGATCGGTGGTGTCCTGTTCCCGGCTGGCAATGGGAACGCTGATGAGATTGCCGTCAAACTCCGGCTGGGCCGCGGAAAAGCTCACCTCCATGGTGGTCATGCCCTGGACCTCTTCCTTCCAGCTCTCTAAGGGCTGCATGGTCATCATGGCCTGAATCACCGGCACATTGAGCCTTGAATACAAGGTTTTACAGGAGGAATCGGTGAGAGTCAGGGAAAACATCATGGGGTTAAGCAGTACGTCAATGACAGGTTTGCCCTGTTTCATGAAAAAGGTTTCAGCAGCGTATTCCGCGCCCCGGTTACCCCTGGATTTATCTCTGTACCGCAGATGAAACACCGGTATAACATTGGCGCCCAGTTTTTCCGCTGATCGAATCATGGCATCAATATAGGCCAGGTTATTGTTGAGCCAGTAGGATTGGTTAAACCATATGCCCACGGTGATCCGGCCCGGAATGATTCTCTTTGCCATGTATTCCAACGGGTCGGGAATGCCTTTGATCTCCGGGTGGTAAAGCCCCTCATGGGGAAGGGCTTGGGGGGGCTGGGACCTGTCCTTAAACTCGAAAAACGTGGCCTCAAGATAAGATAAAAGATTGGTAAAATTGATCATGCCCCCGTGATTGAGATATTGGTGGACCCTGTCCCACACCGGTGTTCCAAAATGGGTGGACAAGATCTGGGCCGCCTCAATGGCATCTTCATCACCGCCCGTGGGCTGGATGTGAACCCAGGGCAATTTTTCACCCCTGTCTTTCATTTCATCCAGTCGATCAGATAGAACATCGAACGCCGGACAGGATTCCCGGCCGCCATGAAGGCCAATGATCACCACATCCGATGCAAGGCAATGGTCCACGAACAAGGCAACCTGCTTTTCATCAAACAGCTGGGTCTGGGTTTTAGCATGCACCTTTATGGCGCCGCCCTCTTTTGTAAATTGGGCCACACCAAGGCTTAAGGATGGGATCTCCATGGCAGCAGCGGAATAGTAGGCCAATGTAAACTCTTTGTTCATCACATTACTTCCTTTGTTCCGGTTTCATTGTCTGCCTGGGTGGCGGGCTCAAAAAATGCCAGGGTTCGATATAACACGCAGGCCAGGGGATCTTCGCCACTTGAATTATAGTACAATCTACTGGGACAATCTCCGGGACACGTGCCTTTAAATCCACAGGAACGACAATGATCTTCAACGTTATTTCGCAATTTATATGATTCAAGGGCAAGACGGCTCGTTTCCAAAGAAGGATAAATGCTTTCCCATCCATTTTTCTCCATCAAAGAGCCCACGTAAAAATCAGGATCAAATGCGGTTTGCGAACAGGGATAAAGATCTCCTTTAGGGGTCACGGCAAGGCTTTGTCCATGGGCCGCATGACAGAAAGCGGATGCCTTTTTCCCAACATACCGACAGACCTTGATTTTCTCCTTCTCCCGGATAACAATTGGACGTTGTCGCCCCGCATTTACCAGAGAAAGGGCCTGTTTCACCTTTTTTATACCGATTTCCAACTGCAGGGGAGAAGCGGGTTCAACACCTGTACTCTTTGCCTTTCCTTTTTGCACCAGCAAATCGAAACCAACGCCCCCGGCCATGGAAAAGCCGGCAAGGGCCAAAACCACCCGGTGTAACAGATGGGCATTGACGGAAGACACGACGCAGGTCACACTAAACGGCACTTTTTTCTGTTCCAGACATCCCAGGGCATTGAATGTCTCAGAAGCACCGCCTCTGCAGAGATCCTGCATACCCGGATCACCGTCAAGGCTGATACCAAGATTTATATTATGTGCCTTTATAAAATCCACCCCATTATCGTCCAGAAGGATGGCATTGGTTTGCATGGCAATGGGGGCATCCGGCGATATCCTTCTAATTTTACCCACCGTGTATTCAAGCTGTCTGGGGGCAAGCAGGGGTTCTCCACCGGAGATCTGTATGCTGCAATTTTTCTTATGTGCCGCAAATAGTTCAAGTGCCTGATCAATGGTATCAAACGACATGTCAGACCCGTCATCATGGGAAATGGATTTTCTATGTCCCCCGAGATAACAATAACGGCAGGACAGATTACAGCGGTCCGTCAGCATAAGAATCAAATAGGAGAGGGGGTTTTTCATGACATTTCGGCCATTTTCCGATCTATCAAACCGACAAGAGCAGATTCGGTACTCGCTGTCATATCCATGGAAATTTCCGGCCGCATTATCCCGTTGCTTGGGGTTCCATTCAAACGAAATACGGGTTTGCCCAGTTGTTTAGCCGAATCAATCAAGGTTAAATTCCCCCTGTTCAAATCTGCGGCCTCAAAACCGGCATCCACCACGGCGTCGCACTCTTGAAGTGCACTGAGTGCCGATTTGATACTGTGATCAGATACGGGTTGCAAAGTGTTTTCGATAAGGGGATTAATGTTCAATGATTTTGCCACATGGTAATCCACGTCATTTTTAAACAGCACCCCTGTTTTAACCCGATATCCCTTTTTAGACAGCAGGCGATACAAAACAGAAGCACTGCCCATGCCGCCAATGACGAAAACAGCGCCTTTTTCCATGCTCCCCCGGAATTCTATATTTCCCAACAGGCGGCTGAAACCGGCATCGCCAAAATCATAAAGATCGGAAACCGTGTCCTCCAAAAGCACATCTTCAGGGGGACCAAACCGGGCGATGGTGTTGTTTTGAATCAAAGCCACCCGGTCCGATACCCTGGAGGCCACTTCAATATCATGCAGTGATGCCACCACACAGATCCCTTTTTTACGACACATATCCTTAAGAATGGACATGATCTCCATGCGATGTTTTAAATCCAGGTGCATGGTGGGCTCGTCCAGCAGGATAATCTCGGGCTCCTGGGCCAATGCCCTTGCGATGAGAATTTTTTGGCGCTCACCATCACTTAAGGTTGACATATCCCTTAGTATGAGATCCTGGGCCCGGACCATGGACAGAGCATCCATCACCACCCGGTCATCCTCTGTATCAAGCCGACCGGTCCAACGGGTATGAGGATATCGCCCCATGGCAACAAAATCGTAGGCCTGGAACAAGGGGGGGACGGCTTTATGGGTCAGCACAACCGACATCACCTTTGCAAGTTCCGGAGCCGGTATGGTATCAAGGGATTTGCCCATGACCAACACACGCCCTTTGCGTATGGATAACAGACGTGACAAGGTCCTTAACAGTGTACTTTTTCCCACCCCGTTGGGCCCCAGAAGGGATACGAATTCGCCACTATAAAAATCCAGATTCACCGATTCAAGAACCGTTTTTCCAGGATATCCTACGGACAAATTTTCAGTTTTTAACACCGATTTGGATTTCATCATAACACCACCTTTCGTTTCATTAGCAAGCTGATAACAATGGGGGCACCAAAAAAGGCAGTGATCGCTGAAATGGGCAGTTCCACAGGAGAAAAAATCATCCGCGCAATAAAATCGCACAAACTGGTAACCACCGCCCCCACCAGAAGGCAACCCGGCACAAGAATTTTGTTATCCGAGGTGCCAAATGCCAGGCGCACCATGTGCGGTACAGCAAGCCCCACAAATGCCACGGGTCCGGCCATGGCTGTAATCATGCCGGCCAGGGCACATGAAGACAGAAGAATCAAAAGTCGGAATACCTTGATATTCACCCCCATGGATGCTGCATAATCCTCTCCCAGGAGAAAAGCGTTCAGGGGTTTGGACAGGGCATACACCAGAACACAAATTAATCCGCCTCCCAGAATCAATATCTCAATTTCACTCCACCTGAATCCGGAAAAGCTGCCCAGCTGCCACAACACAAACCCTTTGATTTTTTCTTTTTCCGCAAAGGCCACCAGTATGGAAGTGACAGCGTGGCACAAATACCCCATCATCAAGCCCACGATCAGCAGGGTAACGGCATTTTTCACCCGCCCGGCAATGCTGATGACCACCAACATCACTCCATAGGCCCCGACAAAGGCGGCCAGGGTGGCCATAAATGGATTTAACGCCGTCATTCCAAGTGTCAGAGATGTCAACATAACAAAGGAAACCGTGAGTGTTGCCCCGGATGAAATCCCCAAGATAAACGGCCCCACAATTGGATTTCGGAAATAAACCTGGAGCAAAAGCCCTGCAATGGCGAGATATCCACCCCCAAGGGCTGCGGAAATGGCCCGGGGTAATCTGATTTTCCATATAATGAACCCGTTGACGCTTTCAATATCGTGGCTGGCAAGAATGGTCCATAGTTCTGAAAATCGGATATCCACGGAGCCCTTCATGATATTAGCTGCCAGAATCAAGAGCAAAACCAGTCCGAAAAAAATATAACTGATCGTCCGCCGCCGCCACATAAGTTGACGATGGATTGTATAATCAGTGGATGGAGCAAGCGCGGATGAAGTAATCGGAGTAGTCATATAGCATTCCTTTTTTGTGTGTCTATTTGGAATAGGCAATCGGATCATTCTCAGGTAACAGCCTGAAATATTGAATCTTGTATCCAGGATAGCTTTCCGGATGAAGGATAGCCGCAATATCGATTAATATCTCATCCAGTTTATCACCGGAGTGTTTATAGTGGGGTAACGGAGAGTAGACCCGCCCGGTTTTTAGCGGCTTAATATTGGCCAGCAGCGGATTGGCCCTGGCAAGAGACGCCTTTGATGTGGCACCGCTGTCCGGTGTGCGATAGGTAAAAAAGATATCCGCATCCTGACCTGAATACAAAAAACGCTCAAGGGAAATTTCAATACAGGATTTACCAAATACATCCTCAAACTGGTAATCGCTTAATGCCAACTCCACAAGCTGTCCCACCCATGCGTTTCCCGGTTCCACAAGCACTCTTTTCTCGTAAATATCCCCCCACATTACCTTGGGTTTAACCCCGGCATTGGCCGTATCCATACGGATCTGATCCAATGCCCCTGAAACCTTATTAAAATAAGCATCCGCCTCCTTTTCCTTATTGAAGAACGGAGCCAGGAATCGAACAAACTTCATCCTGGCAGATAAACACATGGCCGTTGGTGTGGTGGTAACGGCAACCGGCACCTTCATCTCCGCCATCATCGGGATAATGGACATGTCCCATGTCAGCACCAGTTCCGGGTTAAGCTTTCGTAGTCGTTCGAAATCAAGGGCATTATAATCCCCCAGATAGGTAATCTTGTTGTCCTCCATACCCTGCACCACTTCGGGAATCGTCCAGTCTTCTTTTTTGATCAAAACCCCCACCAGACTATCCTCAAGCACGCCCAAAGCCTTTAAAATGGCAATATCAAAGGCCCCATAGGCAACAACCCTTTTGACAGGTGTTCTAACAAGTTCAGCTGAATCAACGCCATCGGGCACCGGCATACCCCGTGGTACAAGCGTCATCTGTCTTCCGGCACCATCCCTCACTCTACTAATGCCATTATCAAACCGGGTTATGGAGAAACTACCGATACTCATAAAACCGGCATCTTCATTTTTTTTGAGTTTACTTTCAGAGGTTATATCCTGCGAGCACCCACAAAATAGTGTAAGTAAAAAACAACATAAAAAAACAAAAAGAGCCTTTTTCATTTTACCTCCATATTTGTATCTTCAGCAGTTGTGCCAAAACGCATTGAAATCAGTAACATACCTTTGTTAATATTTGCCAGTCACTCCATTGATGCTTATTTAAAGAGGCCCAAAACAAAAAAAGCCCTGAATCGTTTATAAAAAACGATCCAAGGCTGTCCCTTTTTCTATCCTCAGAATCAAACAGGTGCCGGCATTGCCGTACGCAGCATCCCTATGGTTGTCCAGGTAGGTCTTCTGACTCTTGGATCAATCTACTGACTGCGCCTTCCCGTCCATCATATGGACAGTGACATTATGCAGTGTTCGTCCCCAATCACAGCGGCGGGCCCGTTCCGGATTTAAACCGGATTCCCTATTATGCAGCTTCCTGCACCTGATCAGTGATAGTTAATAGTTTGTAAAATCTTAAATGTCAATCATAAAAACTGGACAAATGCCTGCTCCGTCATATCCTCCAAAAAAATTCTGGTAAGGAACAGGTCGTAAAAAAACTTGCCCTTTTCAGAATCCATAACTGTTGAAAATTTGACGTTAATATTTGCTTGACATTAACTCACAACATTGAGCATTTTGGGCTTGGTCACAACATGGGCCACATAGGGATGGGGTCAGGTCATGACCAAGCCCAGGATTTTGAATGCGTAACATCATGGCCCAGCAGAAAGTCTAACTCATTTAAGCCGCAAAGGAATCAAACGTATTTTGGATACAAAAACAAAACTAAACCCGATATCAAAACAGCCATGGGAGCACTTGCAACAAGAAGCCATCAAACTTGGGGCAAGTGCCTGCACCGCCATATCCTCCAAAGAAATTCTGGTAAAAGAAAATCTGGCGAAGCTGTGTAACGGAGAGTATACCTGCCCGAATTATGGTCGCTCCTCAAGCTGCCCTCCCCATGTGGAAGGCCCTGCAGAATTCAGAGAATGGCAGAGCCAAAGTCAATATTCCATTGTCGTAAAAATAGAATTACCCACGTCGATCATGTTTTCCGATGAACGAAAAGGAGTAATGCGATTGCTTCACCAAATAGTCGCAGCTGTGGAGCAGAAAGCCAGAGCGACAGGTTTTAAAAAATCAAAAGCATTTGCAGGGGGATCATGTAAAGATTTATTTTGTGAGGACCAGGAAAGCTGCTGTGTAGTGACAGAAAACAAACCCTGCCGTCACATGGAATCGGCTCGACCATCCATGTCGGGCTTTGGCATCGATGTCACCCAATTAATGCTGTCTTCCGGATGGTCGGGCCAAAAAGCGGAAAAATCAAAATTGCCGTATAAAAATGACAACAGCTGGGTGGCGGGTCTGATCCTTCTGATCGGTTGAACCGGCTGACCTGAAATGAATCTTAAACCCGTAGGTTTTGTTAAAAGTCCCCTTAAAACGCAAAGCTTAGGGGCTACAAAAGACAATCTCACGCTTAAAGCTTCAATGGAAGAACTTAAAAAACAGCAAAAGTAAATTGAGACAACCCTGAATGATATCCTGATATTTGAGCCATGGCACCAACTGCTCAAAGGAATAGAGGCGTTTTCACATATTGATATTGAAGTAATTTATCATGGCCTCACTTTAACTCAAATACTAAAAGATGACGAGAAGTTGATCACAATATAATGGACATACAAATGGCTAAACATTCGGGTCGGCAATGTAAATATCTGGCCAATTCCCCATGCACGGCCCCACCCAGGATCGTTAATCAATACAGGAGCCTGTTATGAAATTTGACATTCCCTATATCCCGGACAAGGCATACGCCCTTTTTATACGGCGTCACAGGGATCGGATCGATTCGGTTTACTTTGGACTCCACCAGGGGCATGTGCTCGATTCAAGGATCAGGTTCAAGCAGGTTGCCACGGAAAGGCTTGCCGAACAGCTCAATGGGCTTTTGGTTCCCCATCTCTACTGCCTGTTAAACTCACGGTTCATGGCCCCCGATCTCTACTTTGCCCCCCTGTTTCTGACCGGACTCATGGAAAATCTTGAGATACTTATGGAGCACTCCAGCCTTGACGGAATCATCTTTTGTGATGCCTATCTTCTCAATGCCCTCTCAAGCCATGGCGGAGACCTCCTTGGGAAACTTGAGGCGGTCCCTGGCATCAACTGCATGATAGACTCCATGGACAAGGCCCGGGCCTACCTGGAACTCGTTGATCAATCTGCATTCAAACGTCCGTCAAAACTTGTTCTGGACAGGTCGTTGAACCGGAACCCCAAAGCCCTTGAAGTCCTTGTGACCCAACTGAAGAAGGCGTATCCAGGTCTAAGACTTGAACTTCTCGCCAACGAGGGATGTCTCTACCATTGCCCGTTTAAGCCGGCCCACGATGCCCAAATTTCGTTAACAAACACTGGGCTTGTCCGGGAACGGGGGTATGAGATTAACCGGGAGTGGGGGTGCATGAAAGTACTGTTCAACAATCCAGAGCGCCTGTTCAAATCACCGTTCATCAGGCCGGAGGATATCGACGACTATTCCCACCTGGTTGATACCATCAAAATTTCGGGCCGTACCCTTGGCACAGACTTTCTTCAAAACACTGTCACAGCTTATATTCAGAAATCCTATGAGGGGAACCTCCTGGATCTCCTGGACGCCATGAAGTGGATGGCGGATCATTTTTTTGTGGATAACAAGAAGATTTCAAAGCACGATGTCGACACATTGGCAAATTGCGAAAAAGAGTGTAGTAGTTGTAGGTTCTGCAAAAAAATACTTGACTCAACCACCCAAAAAAAATCGGTTCAATTCAGCAGATATTAAATAAAATAACGCTGGAAATGAATGCATGGGAGGAACGCTTAACAGCAAAATATGTTTCACCCCAAATTTTAGCATTAAGAGATTACACAGATTATCAAGGAGGGCCTGCCATTGTCTTCATGAGGTACCACCGGTTACGTCATTTACACCAACCGAGACAACGGCCATGTCAAATTTTTCCTGATCTGCTGACTCAAGATGCTTTATTACATCATAAATTTTGCATCCAGTTCGGGCTATCAGACCCCATGATAAAAGAAAGTGAGGTGCCAGTGCGGAAACAAGTTGCCCGGAAAGCGCAGATGATTGGCTGTCGGCACCAACCCCGGCGGCGGCCGAATCCCCTGTTATGAGCAGGCGCAGTGATTCCCCATTTCCTTTGACGCCACAACGATCTCCGGTGGGTTCAGGAAGCCTTGGGGTTACCCGGCGAACATAAAGGCCCTTTGCCCAAAGAATGGGGACAAGGCATGTTACTGCATATCGATATCCCATGGGTGATTTAATTTTGTTCATATCCCTCCGGTGGTATGGGTTATCCAAGATGAATCTCCAGGTGATTATCTTTATGTTGAATCGGAAAGGTTTTTAGCGAGCGTTTGGCAGCTCCGCCCACAGGATTGCCTGAGAAATCAAACACAGATCCTGACACACTGCAGCATTTGACTGATCCCGGTTTATCTCCCGGATTCAGACGACGACCCATGTGTGTACATTTGTTTTCAAATGCATGAAAAGTATTGTTTTCATCGCGGATCACGAAAATCCGATGTAAAAGCCCATTGCCCTCAAGGCGTACAGCCCCCCCAATGATGGCAAGTTCCGGTGTCCGGTCCAGGTCAATGGCAAGTATCGGTTCTGTAAAATTCCATGAATCCGGGTTAGCAGGTTGTTTTGTGTCACAAATGCCAAAAATTTTTTTAAATATACCCATAAGTTGACGTCCTTAAATAATGACTTTAGTAGTGTTTGACCCTGTAGGAAGCGAAAGGAAATTATGTAAGTGAGTCAGAAGATTTCAATTTACCACTTATATTTTTGAGACTTAGATATATCGATTTTTCAGTTGGGTTTGCAGGTAAATTGATTTGCTCTGACTCCCTAAAACCCGTCAAGAGAAGCCCTGAGTCTTGAATCCAAATGAACAACCCCCTCCTGAATCAGAGATTCAGAAGGGGGGACTCTTTGGGGAGGAGTTTAAAATCTGCTTTAAACTCGATGTTCACGTTTTTGCTGGCCAATTATGCGAGAACGGGGTCAGCCTGCCCCCTCCTTCACTATTTTACATTAATACACGATTTTTGATTTTCCTGGCAATTTCCAGACCTAATTCTCTGGCCGTATCCCACACATCAGACTGATTCTCAACTTTACAGAACTTATCCGGTGTAACGGTGATGTCGTCTCCAAAAACCCAGGGAAGGGCACTCATGGGACAGGTCTCACCATAGCCGCAGACCAGGCACTCTGGATTTCCGGTAATCTTGAGGGTACCCAGAATCTCCATTCCCTCCACCGTCAATGCATGTTCAATCTGTTTGCTTGTTTCTTCAAGACCCGGTGCTCCCCTGCCAATTCCGGAGGCGACAACAACAGCAAGTCTTCCCCGGTTAAGACCATTTTGATGCCTGAAAGAAAATAATCTTTCAAGAAATGCCTTGGTAAACCCGTCAACAGAACCATAGGGGGCATATCCACCCACAACAATGGCGTCTGCCTTTTTCACCTTTTCCGCCAGTTCCGGGAAATCATCGTTGACCTTGCAGATGTTGTCCTTTTTGCATCCAAGGCATGCGATGCAGGGTCTTATATTCATTTTACTCAGTTTCACAAATTCTGATCGCAGACCACTGCTGTCAAGAACCGCTTTAACCAGCCGGTCTGTGTTACTGTTTTTTATGGGGCTACCTGAAATTCCTAAAATTTGAGGTTGCATATCCTATTCTCCTTATGTTGATATTCATGAATTTATAAACGCTGTAATCTCTTTTTATATGAGAAAGCAGGTGATGGGTTTTGGCTACTTGGTACCTTGCAACCTGGTTGATCACACCCTGATTTTTCATTTTTTGCTGGGGCAGAAGTAAATATCCGGCTTGCTACTGTAACTCTGTTTGGCCAGTGCCCTATATTCGCCTGTATGGGGCTGCGTAACATACTAATGCTATATGAGCAGGCCCAAATAGGCACAAATGCGTTACTGGCCGAATATTTACTGGTAAAAAGTCCTGCCATGGTCGTTATATGTGTTTTGCGGTAAATTTACTGTAGCAATGGCTACAATGGCAATTTTTTTAAACAAGATTACAAACAATCGTAAGGATTAAGCGATTTTCAAGGAGGGCAGGATCAATCGTCTTCCTTCAAGAATAATTTTTCCAGCTTCTTTAAGCGCCTTCATGGCCCGGGTAATGGTAACCCTGTGAGCACCTGTTAAAAAACTGAGATCCTCGTGGGTCAACGGAAACTGAATCATTACCCCTTTTGGACTTTGCGCCCCATGCTCTTTTGCAACGTTGCTCAGCACCTGATAGAGGCGATCCTCAATGTTTGCAACCCCAAGGTTGCCCACACGAGTGGTAAGCCAGGCAATCCGTTCACTGAGGGTTTTAATGACCTGAAGACCGACGCCGGGGTGCTTGAGTACCAATTTTTCAAATTGGCTCCGGGTAAAACCACATGTCAGGGTATCCTCAAGGCAAACGGCACTGACAGGGTATTGCCCCTCTTCAGAAAACATGTTCTCTCCGACAAAATTGCCCGCCTTGCGTATATCAAGCATCATTTCAGTACCATCTTCAAGAACTTTGGTCAGCTTGATACGCCCTGCCTTGATCAGAAATACTTCGTCGGCCGGATCACCCTGCAGAAACAGGGTCTGCCCCTTTGTCATTTTTTTTCTAAACGCTTTCCGGGAAAGTGCTTCAATGTCTTCCGGAGCAAGATCCTTGAATATCCAGAGATTGCCAATACAGGTTTCTGACAGTTCCATATCATTGCCTGCAATCTGTTTACATAAACAAGCCATTTTATACCGCCATCCTTCTGCAAGGGTTGCAAATCCTAAATCCTATTGATACAGTTGCTGACAGGTCCCAAGCGGAACCAGGGATTCAGCTGACGGGTGTTAATCTGTCGCAGCAAATGAAAGAAAGAACTGATGAACGAAGCAATCATACAACAGGATCTCAGCAATGAGTTCCATATATCTGAAAACTGCTACATTACGGAGTTGTCCAACACCCCAAAAATTTCGGATGCCTATGAGGATATTGTAACATGCTTGACCCATGGTCCACGACGATTGTAAGCCCTGTACTGAAGTCCCTGGCAGGCCACCTGAATCGTCGCAAAATAACAGCTGATCAGGTAACAGTGGCAGGTTTCATTGTTGGCATAAGTGCCCTGCCCCTGATCTGGCACCGCCATTACGTCCCGGCCCTTGTGATGATTCTGCTTAACCGGGTTCTGGACGGCCTGGATGGTTCCCTGGCCCGCATGAGCAGTCCCACCGATGCCGGGGGGTTTCTGGACATCACCCTGGATTTTATCTTTTATGCAGGGGTGGTGACGGGATTTGCCCTGGCAGATTCAAACCAGAATGCCCTGGCGGCAGCCCTGCTTCTCTTTTCATTCATGGGAACAGCCAGCAGTTTTCTTGCCTTTTCCGTCATGGCAGCCAAAAACGACATCACCAGTGTTGTTTATCCGCACAAGTCCATGCATTACATGGAAGGGATCACCGAGGGAACCGAGACCCTGATTCTTTTTATTCTTTTCTGTTGTTTCCCGGACAATTTTCCCGGGCTGGCCATTTCTTTTTCACTGCTTTGCTGGGTCACCACAGCCCTTCGTATTATAGGCGGTTATGGCACTTTAAAACAGCCTTTTTTTTCACAACCTGATAAATGCCAACACCGGACTTCAAAGCGACTTCGACAAGATATTAAAACGGATAGATCCTGTGAATGAGGATAGTCAAGGCCCCAATTTAAAAAATATGAAATGCCCTCAAAGACGGTAAAAGAACTGATCGTCCAAGGAACGCAAACGCTGGGTATCGGAACAGCGAAGTCTTCTGCTGAAGGGAAAAATAGTCGCAGCTGTGGAGCGGAAAAATCAAACGTGCCGTATAAAAATGACAACAGCTGGGTGGCGGGTCTTGATCCTTCTGATCGGTTGAACCGGCTGTCCTGGTCAATCCAATAAACATGGGAGGCCCTGCCCGATGTAAATTTCGGCACCAATCATCCCCGTTTTCGTGTTAGCAAAGTGCCTTGAATTTGATCAGGCACTGCTGGCCCTGAGTTGGAGATCTTGACTCAACTATATAGGAAAAAAAGGAAAAAAATCATGCATCAAGAGCAATACAACTGGCCTGAAATGAATCTTAAACCCGTGGGTTTTGTTAAAAGTCCCCTTAAAACGCCAAGCTTAGGGGCTACAAAGGACAATCTCACACTTAAAGCTTCAATGGAAGAACTTAAAAAACAGCAAAAAGAAATTGAGACAACCCTGAGTGATATTCTGATATTTGAGCCATGGCACCAACTTCTCAAAGGAATAGAGGAATTTTCACATATTCTGGTGCTGTACTGGCCTCACCTCATTGATTCGGAACGACGAAACCTTCAACAAGTGCATCCCATGGGAAGAAAAGACATTCCCCTGCAGGGTATTTTTGCCACCTGCAGCCCTGCCCGCCCCAACCCGGTTCTGGTATCTGCCGTTGAACTGGTCCGACGGGAAAAAAACAAATTAATTGTCAAAGGTTTTGAGGCCGTTGATCAGACTCCGGTGATTGATATCAAGCCCTACAACATCAATTATATGAAAAAAGAAAATCTCCAAGTCCCGGACTGGATGAAAAAAATCAATGCTGAGCTTGCAAGCTAAAAAGTAAAATTTCATAAAAAGTATATATTCGGTCATCACCCCCATCTTCACCTGTTTTGGTCTGCTCACATAGCATTAGTATGCTACGCAGCCTCAAACAGGCGAATATGAGCCACGGACCAAACAGTTACATGAGCAAGCCGAATATTTACTGGGCAAAACCGGCGGTGAGGTCGCAGCACAAACCGCCGGTTCCGTTTTCCGCCAAAATCATTATCCATTAAGGCACTTGGCCTGCCAGGCCAACAGGGAAATCATGACGCAAATGCTCCCTAACGGAGTAAACATATCACGGCAAGAGGATCTATGGAGTACAAGTGCTGCCGTTGTCCGGATGAAGAATAAGAAGCTGGAATGGATTCAGGCAGGGGATGCCGTCATTATTCTGGTCTATATCAACCCTCCGCCAAGGCGTTTTCTTCTGAATCTCTGATCCAGGATGGTTGGGTTGATCAATCCGAAAACTAAGCACTTAAGAGTTCTTTATATACGCTTTCCATTCTTGAAAATACCTTTTCCCAGGTATAAGCTTTTATAATTTTTTGCGCCAATTTTGTGTCCGGTTGTCTGTTGGCCAGGATCTTTCCGATGCTGAGTTCAAGAGCCTCCGACAATCTCTGTTCCAATAACGGCATATCCCTTTCAAAGGGGGTATCCACGCTCTTAAGTGGTGGCAATTCCATTAAATTCACCATGTTTGATTGAACATCCCTTAAAATTTCCCTGGTGCCCGGAAGTGCTGTGGTCAGAATACGACATCCCGAGGCCAGGGCTTCCATGATCACCAGAGGGAGCCCTTCAAAAAACGATGGCAAAACAAAAAGATGCGATTTTCTCATCAGGTCGGCAAGCTTATCATGGGATAACCCCCCGTGTATAACAACCCGCTCCCCCATGGATTTTGCCAGGGCCACGCATTCATCTTTTTCCATGCCGCTTCCAGATCCAGCCAGATGAAGGCGGAAGTTGGACTCTGTAATCCTTTGGAGGGATTTGAGCAGCCAGGGAACCCCCTTGGCACGGCTCAATTTCCCAGCATAAACAATTTCAACAGGCCCTTTGTCGATTTTGGTATGGGATTCGGGGCTGAAAAAAAACCGGGATTCATCAAACCCCGCACCAACCACTTTGATTTTTCCAGGTCCAACACCGTGAATCTCCTGAACCTGGGCCTTCTGGTGGTTACTCAGGCAGAGTATCTTGTCTATTTTTCTCACCGCGCCGGTTATTTTTAACCCGATTTCCGGGCACAGGTCAAACTGCCGCAGACAAGTACCATGGCATGAGGTTACCATGGGGGTATCGGCAAAAACCTCCCGAGCAATCTTTGAAACGATCCAAAGATGGTGGGTATGAACGATATCCGGGACGAATCGTTCCTTTGCCAGTTGAATTTTATTCCTGAAGCCCCTTTCATATTGTGCAAGCGCCCCGGAATCCATGCAGGAAAAGACCGTGCTTTTATATGGCATGACATCGCTCATGCCAGGCAGGGGAAAATCAAGGTCAGCACTGCTGAATTTGACAAAAAAAGTTTGATCCAAAGGGAGTAGAGATGGATCCGGTTGAAACTCATTCTGAATTCCGGCAACCATAACATTTTCATGCCCTCTGGCCCCGGCCTGTTTAATAATGGCCTGAAGGGTTTTACCGGACCCTGTGAAATCCGGCATCTGACTTAAAATATGGAGAATTTTCATAGTAAGGAATCTTATCAAATATTTTATAATAGTAAAAAAAATTGGCAGCAGTATCTGTTGTAGAATTCGGATAATGCTAACTTCCACGCCAGGATTATGAATCCGGATGCCCATTGAAAAAAACCAAAACCTATTCTGACAAGCCGACTTGGTCCTTTCCGGTATTCTTAACTCTGAACATTGCCAGATCAGCCAATGCAATCAACCCTTTGATATCAGACGCATTATCTGGAAAAGTCGCCACACCAAGACTGGCCGTCACCCGGATATTACGGCCCCAGCTGGTCAAAAAGGTGGCAGCCTTTATGGAATCTCGAATCTTGCGTGCAATTTCAGCAGCCTGAACGTTATCGGTATTCGGCAGCACCACCACGAACTCATCCCCGCCATAGGCCACGGCAAAGGCATCCTCCACAAGACACCCCCGAATCTTTTCCCCCGCTTCCCGCAGGGTCCGGCTGCCATTTAAATGCCCTTCCCCGTCAACAACCCTCTTGAAATTATCAATGTCCATGAAAATAAGAGAAAAACAGCCCTTATGCCCATCACATTTCCGGACGAGTTTATCCAGGGAACGATAGAGATATCTCTGATTGTAAAGACCGGTCAAACTGTCCCGGATGGACATTTCATGCAGTTCTCTGTAGCGCCGGCTGTTCTCCATCCCGATGGCCAGATAGTCTGAAAGCAGGATCAGCAGTTCAAGGCTCACCTCATCCACAGCCTTGGGATTAACCATTTCCAAAACCCCCAACGTTCGTCCAGCAAATACGATGGGTACGCAAACAAGGGATTTTGTACAATAACCGGTTAACTCATCGACTTTATCATGAAAAAAATCACATTCCCTGACATCCTCCAAAACGAGCAATTCCTGTTTCAACGCACAATACCCAGCCGCACCCTGGCCAAGCCTCAGCCGGATATCTTTTATTTGTTCAAAATCAAGATCAATGGTCAATTCAAACCGCAATGTCTCGGTAGCTTCATCCAAAATCAGAAGCGACCAGATTTCGGAAGGAAAGAGCTTGGAAATTTTGTCCATAATTTGTTTCAAAAGAAGATTCGGTTCCAGCTCCGACGTCAAAGCTTTCCCAAAATCCAGGCAGCTCAGTAACTGTTCGCGGCTTAACCCTTTACCTGTTTTTATTGTCATATGTTATTATCCTTATGAGGGGGGACATAATACTATTTTCATTTTTTCCTGTACAAAAATTACTATAAAGTACAAAGTACTGGACAAAAAATTTCTGCCTGGTTCAATAATGGCTTGAAGTGTTTTTCCAGATTCTGTAAAATTCGGCATTTGCCTTAAAATATGAAAGATTTTCATGGTAAGGAACCTTACCATATGTTTTTGAACAGGAAAAGAAACACGCATTTGAATCTGCGATGTTTTTCAAAAAATTAACACATCACTATACAAACAGAACTTATTTTTCTTGCCTTCTGCACCCCCCGTTTTATGGCGGAAGCCTATGAGGATATGGGGAATCATAAACAGATAAAATGAAAATCAAGGAAGCTTTCCCCCAAAAAACATCTGCAACCTGGGCAGGTCTTGGCAAAATTGGACACAACTGCCAACTGGTCACACGCGAATTCGTCGGCCCATGGCCCGCAAGCATTGCAAGGCCGAATGAGGGTATAAGCTCCACCCCGGCTATAAAAATAATAAACTTTCCTGTTGAATAATCCGGTCGAGATTGATACCTAATGATTGCGAGCAAAAGCTCATAATCAACAATTCAACGAGAGGAGAAAATATGGAAAAGGTTATCGTAGTTGGATGTGGCGCGTACATGGATGCCGGATACGGATGTCCCGGCGAGTGGAGATGCCTCAAGGCCGCTGCCCTTGGCGATGGCAAATTTGAATCAAAGTCCCAGGTGGTCGGCTTTGTCAAATGCGAATGTCCCGGGCGCACCTTGGTGCCCAACACGGGCATGACCATGAAACTTTCCGAGCTCAAACCGGACAAAATTTATCTGTCGTCCTGCATGGCCAATGCCAAGCCCGACTGCCCTTATAGCACCCCGGAAGAAAAGGCAGAAATGCTCAAAGGCAAATTCGGCATTGATGTGATCCTGGGCACCCACGACTACCACTAATCGCCCTTCAGCCATGGGAGAGGAGATTTTGTTCTCCTCTCCCTTTTTTGCTTTAAACAATGCTCATTTTTATGGAGCATATGAATGATGCCTTTTTTTGAATTTATCTTTTATGGAGTGCGTCAATCTTATCCCCTGCAAGATTGAACATCATGACCGCTACCATGATGCAAAGTCCGGGAAAAATGGAAAGATGAGGGGCTGTGAAAAGGTAGTCTTTCCCCTCCATGAGCAGGGAGCCCCATTCCGGATCAGGGGGCTGAACCCCGAATCCCAGAAACCCCAGGGCAGACACGGACAAAATTCCCTTGGCCGTCCCCACCGTGGCAAGGACCATCATGGCAGGTCTGGCCGCCGGCAGAATATGACGGACAATGATCATAAAAGAGGAAACCCCGGACAGGCGAGCCGATTTCACATACAGCGCTTCCCGGGTGGTCAGAGAGACACCTCGGACCATCCGAGCATATTTGGTCCAGGATACACAGCTGATGGCAAAAATCAGGTTAATGTTTCCCGGCCCCATCACACCGGCCAAGGCAATGGCCGCCACCATCTCGGGAAAAGCCAAAAATATATCGGTGATGCGCATGAAAAGCTCGTCCACCCATCCTCCGCAATAACCGGATACAAGCCCCACAACCATGCCCAAAAATGCGGATACGGCAACGGCTGCAAGGCCGATTCCGATGGAACTTCTGGCCCCCCATAAAATACGGGATAACAGACATCTTCCCAGGGAATCACACCCCATGGGAAACCGGAGGCAGGGCGAACAAAGCCCCACAGACGGATTTGTGGTAAGGGGATCATTGGGGGCAAGCAACGATCCTACCATCACCAGGAAAAGCAGAAGCCACACAGCCAAGAGACTTTTGGGAACCCTGTTAAAAAATGTCACCACCCCCACGAGAACATTCAGACACTCTATTTTTCGATGAAAAAAACTCATATCAGACGAATCCTCGGGTCCAGTGCACTGCAAATCAAATCCACCCCGAAATTAACCAGCACAAAAAGTCCTCCGGTGAAAAGAACAATGCCCTGGATCAGAGGATAATCCCGGTTACTGATGGCATCCACCATCAGACTTCCCAGGCCTGGCCAAGAGAAGACCACCTCGGTCATCACTGCCCCTTCCAGGATCAGGCCGAACTCCAGCCCAACAATGGTAACCATTGGAATCAACGTGTTTTTCATCAGATGCTTGCCCAGCACCATGGAAGAATCCGTGCCCCTGGCCCTCAGTGCCAGGATATGGTCCGAAGACAAACCCTGGATCACGGCGGATCTCAGCAAGCGGGCTATATAGGCGGTGATGGCCGTTCCCAGTGTGATGGCCGGCATGATGAGATGCTGCCATCCGCCGGTTCCGAAACTTGGCAGCCATTGCAGTTTAACGGAAAAAAGGGTAATCAGTAAAAGTCCCAGCCAAAAATTGGGAATGGAAAGCCCTAAAACGGACAGGGACACCGACACTGAGTCCAGCCATGTACCATGCCCAAGGCCCGACACAATCCCCAAAGGCAAGGCCACTGCAAGGGCGATGAAAATGGCTGCCAAAGCCAGTTCAACGGTCTTGGAAAACCGCTGACAGATCAGATCAGCCACATCTGTTTCTTCCACCAGAGAGTATCCTAAATCCAGGCATATCACATGGGAAAACCAGCGGGCATACTGGGTGATAAACGGCTGATCCAGGCCTTCTTTTTCACGAATCCACTCCACTGTGGCCTGGTCCAGCTGGCTCTCCCCTCCGTACCGGGCAATGGCTATCTCCCGGGCCGCATCTCCCGGAGCCACCAGGATCATGGCATAGGTGAGAAACGAAGCCCCCACCAGTACCAGAATCAGCCCCAATATCTTTTGCAACGCATAACCTATCATGATTTCACCCTGGCTTGTATTCTGTTTTTAATTTGCCCTTCATCCCATGGCGGTTTCCATCAGCCCCAAAGATGACACCACACCGTATGATCTTCAGAAAGCCGAACAGGCCCGGGCATCTGTTTTTTACAAATCGCTGAAGCCTCAGGACATCGCGTATGAAAAACGCAACCCTGGGGAAGATCCCGCACAGAAGGCGCCTCCCCTTTAAGCAGAATCCGTTCTCCCTTCCATATACCCGGGGTAAATGATGTGGATAAAAGTGCCCGGGTATAGGGATGGGCAGGCGCACTGAAAAAGGAAGCCCCTGACATGGTCTCCAGTATCCGCCCCAAATAGATAACCCCCACCTTATCGGCCATGGCCCTCACCAGGTCCATGTCATGGGTGATTATAAAGCAGGCCATGGGATATTGTTCCTTTATCCGGCCAAGCAACCGAATGATCCGGGTCTTTATCAAACCGTCCAGGGCCGTGAGCGGTTCGTCCAGGATCAGCAGTTCAGGCCGAGTGGACAACGCCCGGGCAATGCAGACCCGCTGTTTCTGTCCCCCTGACACCTGGGAGGGAAAGCGTTGCAACAGACTGTCGTTCAAACCGATTTCCCGGATGAGAGGTTCGAGAAATTTCCGCCGTTGGTCGGATTTTACCCCCCTGGCGGCCAAAGGTTCTTCCAAAGATTGTCCCAATGATCTAAAGGGATTCAGAGCCTGGACAGGATCCTGAAAAACCATCTGCATTTTTTGTCTTACGGTCCTGTGTACCGCATCATTGGGACTGCGAATTTCTTCCCCTTTGAATACCAAGCCGCCCTGGTGAAAAGGCTGAAGTCCGGCCAAGGCCAGGGCCAACGTGCTCTTGCCCGATCCGCTTTCTCCGATGAGGCAAAAGGTATCCTCTTTTTCCAGATTCAAGCGTACATTTTTCACTCCCCAGAATCGCCTGCTGTGCCTTAAAACTCCCAACCGTCCCCTGAAGGAAATCCCCAAATCCTGGATGATCATCAGCGGATCAGGCATAAATCGTCCCCTCTGATGCCGGAATTGGAGACAATGTCCGCAGTGTAGGGATGTTCCGGGTGTTTAAAAAGATCTTCAACACCCCTGGTTTCCACAATGGTGCCCTGGTGCATCACCGATATCCGATCGCAGACATGGGCCGCCATGGCAAGGTCATGGGTAATGAGAATAAAGGAGGTATGGCAATCCTGCCGCACTTGTAAGACCAGCTCAACGATCAGCAGCGCCATAGTAGGATCCAGTGACGAGGTTACCTCGTCCAGGATCAAAATCCGGGGATCTGCCAACAGGGCCATGACCAGCTGGGCCCGCTGGAGCATGCCCAGGCTCCACTCGTGGGGGTACTGGCGACACCGGGATGCCGGCGATGAAATCCCCACTTTTTCCAGGAGGGTATAAACCCTCTCCATGGACCTTTCCGGCCCGGGCATAATGGAAAGGGCATCTTTGAACTGGCTTGCCAAGGTAAACACCGGATCCATGGCGGTGTAGGGGTGCTGGAGCACCAGGGAAATCTTTTTTCCCCGGAAGGAACCAGGGGAGGATAACGCACGGTCCGCCACCTCATAACCGTCCACTGAAATGGAGCCGGACAGAATATATGCAGGAGCTTCAAGCCGTACCAAGGTCCGGGCAAAAAGGCTTTTGCCGCATCCGGATTCCCCCACAAGCCCGTGGATCTCCCCCCTGACAAGGGAAAAATTCACATCCTGGAGCAGCACCACCTCTGAAATCTTCTCCCGAATCGCCACTCTGAGACGGTTGACCCGAAGGATTTCCCCGTCCGGCAAATCTCCATGATTCATCAATACGATTCCTGTCTCCCGCTGTTTAAATTTTTTAACATCTTTCATATGGCCCCAAAAGTTGTTTACACATGTTTTGAAAACTTTTCCTCAAAATGGGGACATTGCTCTTGAAAGTGTAAAGTACAAATGAAGTATGCCAATTGTTTCAACATCAAAACGGGGCATCAAACCTGATCATTGAACAGATATCTTTTGAGTCAGCAGATACTTTTCTGCCGGATGTATCTGATAGTTCCTGACACGGTCTGACAAGGCCGTGACCATGGATTTATGAAAAAGAACGATCACAGGGTTCTCTTTATAAATGATCTCCTGAATCCGGTTATACATCCGGACCCGTTCAGCCGCATCAAAGCAGGCTCTGGCCTTACGGATCAGCTTATCAAGCTCCGGATTGGAATACCCCATGAAGTTGGACCGAGCCCCTGTAACAAACAAATCCGACAAAAAGGCATCCGGATCTCCCTGGGGGGCGCTGTTCCACATCTGGAGATTCAAGTGAACCCGCCCTTGCCTCATGGCCTGATTAATGGGCGAGCCTTTTTTGGTCACCCGGATGCGGGCATCTATGCCCACCCTGAGCAGCTGGGACTTGATCAGCTCCAGGGTGGGTTTTAAAGCGGCCCGGGTTTCATAGGTCCACATTTCAAGACAAAGCGGTTTCCCATCTTTTTCCCGGATACCGTCCCGATCACGATCCAGAGCCCCGGCCTTTTCAAGCAGGGCAACTGCCTTTTCAAGGTCATGACCATGGGGGACAAGCCGGGTATTGCACCAGGGGAGAATGGCAGGAAAAACAGAGGTGGCCATGGTCCCGCCAACACCGCCCAGCACCGATGTCAGAATCTGCTCCCGATCAATGGCAAAATTGAGGGCATTGCGAATCAGGGGATCAGCCAGAGGGCCGTCCTTGACCCGTACAAAAAAGAAACAGAGCCGGGCCGTGGAAAGGGTTTGAATCCTGCTTCTGCCCTTTTTTGCCATCAATCTAACGGCATCCCGTTCCGGGAAGTTAGTACAAATGTCGATCTTGCCTGATTCAAAAGCCAGCATCCGGGATACTGGATTTTTAATGACAAAGAGCTCGGCCCGGGCCAGTTTCGGTTTACCACCCCAATATTCCGGGAAAGCTGCCACAACGGTCTTTTCATTGGGCACGATTTTTTCCAGCTGAAAAGGACCTGTGGCGGCAAAACGATCTCCGGCCATATCAACAATCCCGGTCTCCGGGGAGGTTAAATTGTACAAAAAGGCAGCATTGGGATGATAGGTCTTCACCACCAGAGTATGCGCCCCGGTCACCTCCATGGATTCGATGTCCAGCAACCCCTGAATCCGCTTGTTAAAACCGGCACTTCTTTCATCAATGAGCCGTTCCAATGATTGCTTAACCCCCAGGGCGATCAGGGGCTCATGATTATGCAAAAAAACATTATCCCGAATTTGGATCTCCCAAATCAAAGGGGAAATGTTCTGAAAACCACTGGCCAACCAAGGCTGAAGCTGCATATTGACATCTATAACAAACAAAGTCTCTGTAATGCCTGATTCACTGGCATACCATCCGTTTGAAGCCTTGGCCGGGTCCAGCACCGTGCCCGACGGGCCAAAGGGCTTGGCAATGATAAGCGGATCTGCGGCAAGCGCTATAGATGCCGCAAGACACAGAATCAGGCAGAAAAAAACGGCCCGGCCAGGCCAGACCTGATAAAAAAGGCCCGTCCGGGCAGGGAAAGGTTTTATATTTAAACGTTTCATGCTGTCCACATTACAGGGACACGGAGATCGTGCCCATTACGGTTCGACCGGGCATCTTGTAGTATTCATAATATTCTTCATCCAACAGGTTGTCCACGGACAGAGTAAGGGATACTTTCTTACTGGGCCGGGCCGTTATCTGAGCATCCACGACAACGGAGTCTGTGTAGTCATTGAATACGGAGCTGGCATAGGGATCCCGCTGATCATCATAGACACTATCAGAATATCTTAAGTTAGCAGAGACATCCAGAAAATCGGTAAAATATCCCACCCAGAAATTGAATATGTCCGTGGGTACCTCAGTCACCTCCCAGCCGTCTTGATTGACGGACGGATCCGTCTTGGTATACTCGGACCAGTGATGGGTATAGTGGATACCTCCTTTCATATGCCAGGGCAGGCTGGCTTCAATGGCGGTTTCAATGCCGTTGACTTCAGCTGATTGTGCATTGATCCGTTTCTTTATGCTGACCGATTGGCCATCAACAATGTAATCTTTTGAGGCATTTACAATAAGATCGTCATAATCATTCTGGAAATAGGTGGCCTTGAGCCGCAGCTTTCTGTTGAGAAGTTCCCACTCCGTGCCAACTTCCCATGAGGTATTGGTGGTGGGGTCCAAATCCGGATTACCTGCGGCATACGTCGTTTCTCCCCCAATGGTATAACTATAACTTGCGATCCTGTAATACAGGGAAGGAGCGGTAAATGATTTCCCGTAAGATGCACGCAGTATACCGTTTTCCATCAGCCGGTAAACCAAAGAGGCTTTGGGGCTGAACTGCCCGTCATCCACATCCTCGCCGTTCGCATGGTTTCCGTTAATGTCGGAATACTCCGTATCCTTAGCCCACCAATGGTCATAACGCCCCCCCAGATACAGGGTAGTGGATTCAATGGGTGTGTATTCTGCCTGAACAAAGGTGCCCCAGGTCAGGCTTTCTCCGGAATCCCGCGTTGCAACGGAAGCCCAGCTGTCCGAATCACTGGGGCTGGACAAGTTGTATTTGGTGACGGTGGCCGTCTCTTTTACCCCCTGGGTACCCATGGTCAAAAGGAACTGGTTATCCATCATGTGAAATGTGGCGGAAAGATCTGCCTGAAAAAGATCGTTGTCTTCCACCTTGGTGTAGGCACCGGAAACCGAATGAGACTGGGTTTCTTTGTCGTTGTATCCCACAAGGGTGTTGACATCTACCTGGTCCGGCACGGAATAGTCATAATGAAGGGTGTGTACATAGGACTCTTTTTGATAGGAGGTTGCTGTAAATGTGGTCCCACTCAAACTGGTCAGATAATAATCCGAACCATCCTGGATGTAAACATCGCCGGATATAATGGCGTTCTCGTCGGCATCGGTGAGACAGCTTCCTCCGCCCTTCCATCCATACTCAAACTGGCTGATGTTAAAGCTGTACCAAATTTTGGAATCATCGGAAATTTCATACCCGGTTTTTAAAAAGCCTCCGTAATCCTCATACCAGTTATCCCCTTGGGTTCCGACAATATACCGGGTTGCCCCGGTCTGGGGATTGGTATCAAAAGGTACGTTTGTGGCAATGGGAATAGAGGAATCCAATGTTCCGGAAACCGGAGTTGACAGCGTCTTATAGTAAGGGTTGGTCTCATAACCGTCCGTGGTCCGGTACTTAAAACTCATGGAATAAAAAAACTTGTCTCCAAGGGTTTTATCTGCCCAGGAAAGATGATTGGAATCATCCGGGGTGGCAAAGGGACGGTCTGCAATACGTGCGCTGTAATACTGGGTATTGTCTTCCCCATAGGTAAAAGAAGCCTCGGCCTCCGTGTCATAAGGAATTTTGGTAATATAGTTGATGACACCGGTCTGAGCAAGAGTTCCGTAAAGGGCGGAAAAAGGCCCCCGGACCACCTCAATTTTTTCCACATCATTCATGGGAATGGCCCCTGTGTGATAGTACTGGCCGTAATCGTACCAGTTGAGTCCGTCAACCATGACAAGAGCCCTGTTCCCCCGGATCATCGGGCGGGACCAGTAATCGGCCAGCCCCCTGTATTGACGGGGGTAAATCCCCTCTGTTCGGAACAGGGGTTTGAAGGGATGTTCCGAGTTAAAGGCTGAAATTTCGTTTTCGTAAATAACTGACACCGAGGCAGGTGAATCCAGTGGAGCTTTGGGGTTTTCGTGGCGATAACCGTCATTGTCTCAAGCTCAACACTTTTACCAGATTCTAAAAGTTTCGATTCAAATGCCCGATTCGTTTCATCCAAAGCCCAGCCCGGAGAATACAGACAAAGAGAAATGAAAACCACAACTACACACAATATATTTTTTATTATTTTCATCTTTTTTTCCTTATTCAAGCGTCATGAATAAACACAATCATTTATTTCCACACACAATAAAAAAAATGGGGGATAATTTTTTAGTAACCCCATAGGGATTAACCCTGAAATAGTGACGAGTATCACAGGGGGAAATTTGATTGAATCCGGCTTTTTGCATCAGACGACCCGCATCTTTAAGGGTTACCCCCTCATAAAGAGGAAGGGAGCGGATCAGGCCGGCATAATAAGAAAAAAAACGGTATGAAATCAGGCTGCGGGTCTTAAAGAATCCTTTTACCGTGTTTAAAACCAGGTGATGAATTCGGGACCAGGTGATATTACGCCAGTACCCGTCGGAAATAATGATACGTCCCCCCGGTTTCAACACCCGATACCATTCCTGTATGGCCGTTTCCGGATCAGGAAGGGTCCACATAAGGTTCCTGGTAACGACCACATCAAAGGCATCATCTCCAAATGGGAGATTCTCTGCGTCCCCTGTCTGAAAATCAATACAAAGCCTCATTTTGTCAGCTTGCCGCCTGGCACGCTCAATCATGCCAGGGGAAATATCAATCCCGGTGACTTCAAAGCCCGCCTGGGCAAGATAAAATGCCAACTGACCGGGACCTGTACCAACATCAAGCGCTTTAAGCCCTTCTCCTCGCACATGGCTCACCAGGTCGTTGATGGTGGACTTCCAGTCGCTAACTGTCTCGATTGACTTGGCCCGGTCCATTTTGTAGCTCGCACTTCTCCAATTCCAGTATCTTTGAATCTGATTTTTCAGTCTGTCCATACAGCAGGCTCCTATTAATTGTTTCCATCTCAATGGTATTAAGCAGCATGCCAAAAAAAAACCACAAAGATTCGGCATACAGTAAACGGCTGAACCTTCATGGTTAATTTTTTTTTATATATAACCGCCACGGGCGGGCCACATTCTCACCGGCCTTGCCCACAACGAGGCATAAAAGAATGTTAAAACGACCTACTTTTTCATATAAAAAGGCTACGGACAGACTGTCCAGCCTTATCCGTTACTTGGCTTAAAAACCCCAAGCTTCCTGTTAATCCGGAAATTTCATTAAATCGTAAAACCCAATATACGATATACGATTTTTTTGTCTTCAGACAAAATTTTTCTTTCTATAATAAATCAGAAACGGGCTGTCAAGCAGATCCGTAAATTAGCTACTTAAAACTCAAGGGCCAGTTGAAAGGTCAGACTATCAACATCTTCACCGCTTCCACCATCGGAAGTGTCATAATCCTCTGCGCTTGCGTACTCCACTGCAGCGGAAAAATAATCGTTGAAAGCCATGCCCACGGAACAAAGAATTTTGGATTCAGGCAAAATATCCACAGCATCTTCAGATGCCTGATATGCCAGGGCAAAGATGGTTTCTTTTCCGGCCAGATCAACGGCATATCCCAGCTCAAGGGCCCAGACTGCAGGGGCATCTATTGCGGTACCGTCGCCAAAATCAGCATCATCACCTGCAGCAACATACTCTGCCATAAAAGAGACAGGCCCCATGCATGCAAGTGCATGGAGGGAGTAACCATCCACATACTCAACGAGTCCTGCATGATCGTCTGCCACTTCACTGAGTCCACCGGATTCAAAGATATTGTTTATCCAGTCCGCACCGGCAGCCAGGGTAAAGGCTTCGGATTCATATTCATAGGCAAGGGAAGCACCAAAACAGCTGATATCGTCATCTTCATCAATTTCATCGATGTCACCGTTAAATGTATATGCAGCAGCACTGACACCGCCCATGTTGATACCCACTTGAATCGCTGTGTCTGCGGTTTCTCCCAGATCCTGGGTCATGGGATCTGAAATCATATTAGTTTCATATATACCAAAGGGAACGTACAATTTGCCAACCTGAATATAATAAGGTATGCTGTCAGAATCACCCAGCTTAACATGGGCCTCATCAAAGATCATCTCTTCGGCATCGTCATCCCAGGAAAAAAGCACAAATCCAGTCAACCAATCTGTGGGGGCTGCTTCCAATCCCACTTCCGCCGTGGCAAGAGAAATATCGCTGCTATCTTCATCATCCACCCCGTTATCCTCAAAACCAACTTCAACCTCAATGCAACCGGACAGATCAATTTTACCCGGATTGATTTCACCCAGATCCATGGCAAATCCCGTGCTGCCCATGCAGATCATTGCAAAAAGTACAGTTATAGTATAACCAATGCCTTTTTTGCTGCCTGCTCCTTTTGTCCTTTGTTTCATCTTTACGCTCCTTTAAACTCCTGTTTTTTTATAAACGCCTGTTTCTTTAACGGACAACAAACAACATGTACGGTGATTGATGGTGGCGATGCACAAGGCATTCGTTGACACCATTACCAGGTATCAACCATAGGGGCGATGGAAAAACAACAAAGACAGGCAACACCCCGAACCGTAACAATAATAACGATCCAGGATGTCCCATTTTTATCCGGAGGGATCATTGCGCAGTTTCTCTGTCCACGGGAAAAAACGCATCTTGCCTGGGCAGGTCTTCTGACTTTCCGTCCTCTTCAGCAGCCTTCCCACCAGGCCTTTCATCCGTTTTCATATCCCCAAAGTGCAGGACAATGCAAAAAAAACGTTTAAAAAGCACAAAGCAGTGGCATAAAATGCCGAAGTGATTTTCCCTTTAAATGTCAAGAGAAAAAGGATTACAGCGGCGGGCCCGTCCCCGATTTTCACGGGGTTCCCTGTTGGGAAATCAAAAAAAGTCTACCACGCCGTCATGGAAGGTCACTATTTGGATTTCCCTATGCTTTTTACAAAGCACCCAGACAATTTTGACAGAAACTTTAACCACTCTTTTTCTCAATAGTCAACAGATTTATTGCCGTATACCCATTATGATGTTGCGCAAAGATCAATTAAAAAGATACGATATTTGACTTTAATATTTGCTTGACATTAAAGCCAGCTGGAGTAATATATCTCGCTGTACAGGTGCTGAAGTAAAGCATAAGGGAGTTCATAGAAAACAATCTATCCAAATTTAATTAAAGACACCTGCAATTAAAGGATCTTTACTGTACAAATGGGTAGTTTTATTCTTGTGAAATCCATAACAGGGAACCACGTTAAAATCGTGGACGGGCCCACCGCTGTGACCGGGGACGAAAGCTGCAAAATGCCACTGACCATTTGGTTGGGAAGGTGCGGCCGGTAGATTGATCCGGAAGTCAGAAGACCTACCTGTACAGAGCGGGCATATACTTTATGGAAAAAGTCGCCCGGTGAAGTATCTAAGGATAAAAAAGGGAAATCCCTGGATTGAAAATTATTTCGGTCCGGGGATTTTTGTTTTTCCGGACAAGCCATTTAATGAGAAAGTTCCGGCAAAACCCACAGGACTTTCAAGCTTCGTTGTGGGTGTGTACCAAGGTGAAAATGGTCCACCCATGGCGGTTATTTTGAGGAGAAATCATCATTATGAAGCGTTGGATTGCCACCTTTTTTACAGCAGTTATTGCGACGATATCCTTGCCTGCCTGGGGACAAACTGTTCCCGAACCAAAAACATCCGTACTGGACACCATGGTGGTGACCGCAGGAAGGGTGAAAGAAAAAAAAGAAGATGTCACCACCAACATCACCGTGATCACCCAGAAAGAAATTGAGCAGACCTTTGTCCAGGATCTGGGAGATCTTTTGTCCAGACAGGGATTCATGATCCGTGAATATCCCAATTCCCTGGTATCTGTTTCCGTAAGGGGATTCAGCACAGAAACCCATGGGAACGATCTGGCAAGCCATGTATTAATTTTGATCAATGGACGACGCTCTGGAACCGGTAACCTGTCAAAGATCATGATGGACAATGTGGAGCGGGTGGAAATCATCCGTGGCCCAGGGTCGGTGCAATATGGTGCCTCGGCCATGGGCGGGGTGGTCAATGTGATTACCCGCCAAGGTGAGGGAAAAACATCTGCTTTTATGGAAGGTTCTCTGGGCAGCTGGAATAATGAAAAGATAGCCGCAGGCATCTCCGGTGATGCCAAGGGCTTTGACTTTTCGGCCACCATCTCAAGGGAATCCCAGGACGATTACAACACGGCCAAAGGGGATAAATATTACAACACCGGGTTTGATTCAAAGGAGCGGCTCAGCCTCAACGGCGGCTGGACATTTGCAGCCAATAATCGCATGGGTATCACCTACACCGGATACCAGGGCGAGGGCATTGGCAATCCCGATTACCTGAGTGCCAATGATCTGGATGACTATGTGGACCATGCCATTCACACCGTTGATCTGGTGTATGACGGCCAGTCCGCAGATGGATTTTTATTATGGAATCTGCGTTATTTCAACGGCAAGGACGAATACGAAACCTTTGATCCGGAAACCTACGGCAGCACCCACGATTATTTTCGGGATACGGATCAACAGGGCGCTCAGGCCCAGCTCACCGCCATGTGGGACACCACCCATGTTACTGCGGGTGTGGACTGGACCTATTACGCCATCTCCAACTCCTATACCCTTGCAGGTGAGGAAAACACCTATGACAACCCGTCGGCATTTATCATGGCAAAAACCGAACTGCTGGACAGCAAATTGATCCTGTCGGCAGGGGGACGTTATGACAAATATGATGTGGAAAGTGATGACAACCAGAGTACCAGTGAAACCAATTGGTCCTCCAGCCTGGGAGCTGTGTATAAACTGACCCAGGGCCTGAGCATCCGGGCCAATTACGCCGAAGCCTTTAGAATGCCCACCGCAGATCAGCTCTACATGTTTGATGATTACAGTGCCTTTGGGTTTGGTATCTGGTCGGGCAATCCAGATCTGAAACCTGAAAAGAGTAAAACATATGAAATCGGTGTGGACATCTCCAAAAATATTTTTACCTGCGGTATGACCTATTTTTACACGGATTTCGAAAACAAAATCGCCTATTCCTATGTCCCGGCAGAGGATCTCACCCGCTACGAAAATGTTGACGGTGCCACCCTGTCCGGTCTTGAGGGGTCCGTTCAACTGGACATCAGCAGTCTGCTTGGATGGACTGCCTATCAGCTGACACCCTACGCCTCCTTTACCTGGCTGAATGATTACACTGACGATGGAAACGATGAGGACCTTCAGTACACCCCGGAATGGACCGCGTCATACGGCATTCGTTTTTCCAATGATGCAGCAGGTTTTTCCTCCAACCTCAATTTCAGCCATATCAGTGAGCAGGATATCACCGATTACGAAGGCACAGGGGAGTCAACCCTTGATGCCTACACCGTGGCCGACCTGACCCTGAACAAAAAACTGCTCTCCTTTGACAGATACGGAGATCTCTCCGTCAAGGCCGAAGTTCGGAATCTTTTTGATGAATCCTATGCCGCAGTCCAGGGCTATACCATGCCGGGACGTTCCTTTTATGTGGGCTTGAAATATCAGTATTAAATTTGTCTCTCTGGTTCCCTTGTCCTTTGGGTAAGGGAATCAGAGCTCCTTTTTGGGGCCGGAACAAAATATACCTGCCGGAATGGCCATGGGTATATTTCTCGGCAGAAATCGCCTTGAACAAAGGAAAAAATCATGAAACCTCGCAGAGATCGATTCCTTGTGTACTGTCTTGTTTTCATATTCGGATTGATCCAAGGGGCATCCCTTTCCCTTGCGGCAGAAACAGTACCGGAAACATCCGATAACATACTTAACACACATTTGGTGGACCTTGATCTGGATTATGTTGATCATGCCCGGGTGGTTTGGCATCGGGTGGGAAAATATCAATTCAAATCCCTGGCCATCCACTTTAAATCACCCCAGGACATTCTCTCCACCTTTGAAGGGAATCTGACCGGGATAATGGGGGTTGGTAACACCTTTGTTCCCATGGAAGCCAGCCGGGAACACATGGCCCACGGGGTGACACAGGTAAAACAGGACATCCGCAAAAATCTTGGTTTCAATGACGGTGAATTCAGCGCCTTGATGACCGGTGCCGACATGGACAATCTGGCTGTCAGCACCAGAACATATGAGGATCTGGCTGTGACAGCACTGGTCACCGCGGGTGTTAAAGGCAATGCCATGCGCATGTCAAAGGATGAAGGCCAGTATTTCCATCATGGCACCATCAACATTATTGTCATGTGCAACAGGAAACTCTCCGCCAATGCCCGGGCCAGGTGCATTATAACCATCACCGAAGCCAAATCCGCAGCCCTGCTGGATATGGACGTCAGAAGTTCATACACCCCCTGGTCCCATCGGGCCACGGGTACGGGCACGGATAATATCATTGTGGTTCAGGGGGAAGGGTCGAATGCAGGCCTTGCAGGAGGACACAGCAAAATTGCGGAAATCATGGCCCGGGCCGTCCATGACGGGGTAACCCGGGCCATCCTGAAACAGAACCGCATTACGGCAGATCGGGATATTTTCCAGCGACTGGCCGACCGCAAGGTGACGGTTGCAGACATTGCCGGTTACATGACCTGCCGGGAACAAGACAGGGAAAAGATAACAAACGGGCTGACAAGCCTGTTGTCCACACCCGCCTATGCAGGGTTTATGGCACTTTCCCTGTCGGTAAGTGATGATCACGAAAAAGGTTTGATAAAAGACTTACGTTTTTTTGATGAAATGTGCCGGTCCGTCACCGCCCAGATCAACGGAGTGGAAGATTTAAGGAAGGGTTCACCAAAGCATACCCCAATGCCGGATATCCCCGTGGTGATGGCCAGAGCCTTTGAGGCACTGGCAAATGGTATAGTCCTGGCGGACACAACGAAGATAGGGTCGTAGACGCGGAGCCAAATGGCATTATGCCGCCCCTCCCCCGACGGGCAATGGGCCCGGAACTGTAGACAGCTCGATTGTCCGGTTCCTATTGCCCATCGGGGGAGGGGCTCTGCTGAGGTAGACTTGAAGGCTACCTTTTCATATAACCGCCACGGGCAGACCGTATTCTGATCCGGCTCTGCCACAACACCAGCAACAACCCGCCATGCATGGCGGGAGGAAAAATCATGCGTAAAAACCAATTATTATTATCAGCTCTGGTTTTTTTTGTCCTGTTTGCGGCTTCAGCATCGGCCACGGGCCAGAAAAAACACAGCCTTATTCTCCTGAACGGGGCCGCAGCCTCCTACAATACAAGCCAGGCCATTTCCCATTTGCTGGAAAATCCATACATATCCGATAATGTAAGCCTTTGCTATTATACGGAAGAAGACCTGGTCACCCACAGAATTTCTCCTGAAACAATCCAAAATGCGGATATCATTATCCTGGATGACATGTATCGTACCCTGGTGGACTACGCCCTTGAACAGGTTGACTTTAATAAAACAAAGGTCTACGGCCTTTCCACCGTACCCCGGAATCCGAAAAAAATTATTGTCGACCCCCAGGTCAAGCGATATGCCCGGCCCTTTACCCGCCGGAACATGTCAGGTTTGATTGGGTTTCTGCTCCACCGGGATTTGGGCCTGGACATTGATGTCAGCACCCCCCAGGCCATACCCAAAAGCGGTATTTTCCATCCGGACAGCGAAAAAATATTTGAAACTTTTGATGACTATTTCTCCTGGTATCGGTCATCCGGACATTATGCATCAGAAGGGTTCTGGGTGGGCATTCCGGAAATGAACACCTATGCCTATCCTGGAGAAATCGGCCAGGTGGTCAAAACAGTGGTTCAAAAGCTGGAAGCCCAGAACATCAATGTACTGCCGGTGTACGCCTATCCAGCCCAAACTGCCGTGAAACAATTCTTTTATGATCCGGTCTCAAAGCAGTCACGGGTGGATCTCATTGCCTCCCTGGCCTTTAAGTTTTCTCCCTCCGATGTCCAAAAGACCCGTGAGCTTTTCACAAAACTGGACGTTCCGGTGTTCAATCCCCTGCGGGTGCACTTTTTGACCCTTCCCCAATGGGAAAAAGATCCCCAGGGCCTGGGTCCCATGGAGATCACCTATGCCATGAGCAATCCTGAAATTCTGGGACTCATTGAACCCTCCCTTTTGGGGGGCAGGATGGCCTTCCGGGACGAACAAAGCGGTAGAACCGTTTACACCTACCAGCCCATTGAAGAAAATATCGATTTTTTTATCAAACGGCTAAAGGCATGGCAGCGTCTGCAGGCAACTCCCAACAAGGACAAAAAGATTGTCATCATGTTCTGGAATCACACCCCTGGTAAACAGAACATCGGTTCCACCTACCTCAACGTATTCCGCAGCCTGGAAGAAATTATACAGCGATTGTCCAGGGAAGGCTATCATGTGGACGGCAAACTGCCCACGGAAGAGGAAATCAAACAGCTGCTACTGACTTCAGGCAGAAACATCGGCTCCTGGGCCCCGGGGGAGCTGGATGCCCTCATCCGTGCAAATAGAGTGATTCGTCTGCCCTTTGATCAATACAACAAATGGTATCAGGATCTTGACCCCGACTACAAAAAAGGCGTTGAGGCCGACTGGGGCCGGGTGGAGGCATCCAACATCATGACCCGAAACCGGGAAATCATATTTCCCTGCGTCACCCTTGGCAATGTGGTCCTGGTGCCCCAGCCCTCCCGGGGCTGGCACGATGACCCCACCAAACTCTACCACTCCACCACATTGTGGCCCCACCACCAGTATACGGCCTTTTATCTGTGGCTCAAGCATGGGTTCAAGGCAGATGGCATTATTTCCCTTGGCACCCACGGGTCCCATGAATGGCTTCCCGGCAAACAGGCAGGCCTTAGTCAATCCTGTTCACCGGAGGTGCTCATCCAGGACATCCCCAACATTTATCCCTATATCATGGACAATATCGGCGAAGGGGTCCAGGCCAAACGCCGGGGCCGGGGCGTCATTGTGGATTATCTGATCCCCCCCATGAAAAAAGCCGGAACCTATGAGGAGTACGGCGAACTTGCCGGTCTTATCAGTGCATATGAAGAAACCATGACCCGAAGCCCGGAACTTGCCGCCAAAAAATTAAACCGTATTGAAACCCTGGCAGGCACATTGGGATTGCTCAAGGATCTTCAGATCACCACCTTTACACCAGACGACATGGAAACCATTGAACATTATCTTCTGGAACTGCAGGAGGCCAACCTTCCCTACGGACTTCACACCTTTGGAATTTCTCCCGAAGGTGAAGGCCTCACAGAATTTTCCCAGTTGATTCAGGAACGTCACGACACGCTTTCCACAGAAGAAATTCAACGCAGATTAAGCCTCTGCAGCCGGGAGATGGATCATCTGTTAAAGGGCATTCAAGGCAGATACATCCCCTCGGCCGGGGCCAATGATCCTTTAAGAAATGTGGATGCCATTCCCACGGGAAATAATTTCTACGGATTTGACCCGGCCAGGGTACCGTCAAAAGATGCCTGGGAGCTGGGTAAAGACCAGGGCAAACAATTGATTGCAAAATACCTGGAGGAAAACGGCAAATATCCGGAGAAAATCGGCCTGGTGTTCTGGAGCATTGAACTCCAGCGCAATGAGGGCACCCAGGTGGGCACCGCTCTGTATCTTTTGGGCATGAAGCCGGTGTGGGATAAAAACAACAAGGTCACCGGGGTTGAAGCCATACCCGGTGCGGTGCTGGGACGACCCCGCATTGATGTTCACATGCAGGTGTCCGGCCTGTTCCGGGACAATTTCCCCTCCCTGATTCTGCTGCTGGACGAGGCTGTGACCCGGGCCGGACAGCTGCAGGATGTGGATAATTTCATTGCCCTTCACAACCAGAAAATCAAAGGCTACCTCCTGGACAAGGGATATGATGAAAAAGAGGCGGACCAGTTAAAAAGTCTGCGGGTCTTTTCCAACGCACTGGGCGCTTACGGCAACACCATTGAGGACTTGATTCCGGCCAGTGGCCTGTGGGAGGGGGATGACGAAATTGCCGATGTGTTCATCAACTATGTCTCTTTCGGATACGGCAAAAATGTGTGGGGCAAACCCCTGAAGTCGGCCTACAAAAAAAATCTTGAAGATGTAAAAATGACCATGCACACCCGGTCCAGCAATCTTTTTAAGAACCTTGACACCGACGGAGTTTTCTCCGAACTGGGGGGGCTTTCCCTGGCTGTGAAACGGGTGAGCGGGGCCTATCCGGATGTGGTGCTGTCCAATCAGGCAAATCCCGATAATGCCCGGGTGGAGGATATTGAAAAAACCATCGGCAGGGAACTGCGCTCCCGGTACCTCAATCCCAAATGGATTGAAGGCATGAAAAAAGAAAATTATGCAGGCGCAAGGGAGATGAATCGATTTGTGGAACATCTCTGGGGCTGGCAGGTCACCACCCCCTTTGCCGTTGACGGTGCCAAATGGCAGCAGATCTATGAGGTTTATATCCAGGACAAATACGGCATGGAACTTAAATCTTTTTTTAACAAAAACAACCCCTGGGCCCAGCAGTCCATGGCGGCCCGGATGCTGGAGGCAGACCGCAAGGATTATTGGAAGGCACCCGAGGAGGTGAAAAAAGATCTGGCCAGAACCTATGCCCTGAACGTCATTGAAAAGGGCGTGGCCTGCTGTGAACACACCTGCAACAATGCCATGCTTCAAAAATTTGTCACCAACATCATCTCCCTGTACGGGCTTCTCACCCCCAAAGAGCTGGAACAGTTCAAGATGGTGGTGGCCAAAGCCGTGGGAAAAACCCAGGCCGAACATGAGGCAGAGCATGCCAAGATCCGGGAAGGATTGAAAGAGACCGTGGAAGAGATTCAGCAGGAGGAAACGGTCAAGGCCGAAAAAGAGGGCAAACCGCTTAAAGGGTTTGAAATGGTGGAGGAAAAAATGGAAGAGACCAAGGTCACCTCCTCCGGCTCCTCCTGGATGGTCATGGCCATTGTCATCATAATTCTGGGCCTTGTGCTCCTGGGATGGAAAAGGAAAAGAATATAATGTTTGAACAACTTTGGATGAGCGGCATATTGGTGGCTTTTTCCGTGTTCGGCATTAAAGCCGGAGTGGGGCTGGGAGCCCAGATATACAGCACAAGCCTTTCCCCGGGTAAAAAAGTCGTTTTTACGGGGGGGTGCTTTTTTGCCTATCTTGTTCTGTTTTTCGGTATTTACGCCATTGTAAGTCAATTGAATCTCTTAAACTACCTGGACAAGCTGTCCCACCTGCTTCAATATGGCATGTGGGTACACCTTGTGGTGGCCCTGGGACTCCTGGTCTGGGGGACAACCCTTTTGATGCGTCCTTCAAATGCAAAGCATCCCTCCCTGTTCCGGGCAAGTCTGCTGCTGGTTGTGCCCTGCCCGGTGTGCGCCACCGTAATTTTGCTGAACCTTACCCTGGCCCTTTCCCTGTCTCCATATCCGCCGTTTTTAACCACATTGATTCTTTTTGGGATGTTTATGGGTATCATTGCCCTGACCCTGGGCGTGCTTTTTCCCCGCCGTCGTCACATGGGATCCGGTACAGGATTTCTGGGTCTTTCCATGACCTTGATAGCCCTTTATTTTCTCATGACCGTGGTCATTGCTCCCCTGTATCCTGAAATCAAGGCCGCCTTTACCATGGCCGTTTCCAACAGCCCCGCCCCCCAGTCGGACTTACGCCCCATCCTGATATTATCGGGCATATCCCTTTTTCTGACCGGCCTGGGATTTGTCCGCACCTATTTTTCTAAAGGAGATACCCATTGAATCTTTTCCCTGCACTTCAGACCATACTCTATACCATTTCAACGGCCCTGCTCTATCCCGTGGTGATCCTGCTGGTGATCCTGTGTCTCTGGATGCTCATCTATACCGGTGGGTTTATTGCAGAATGGATTAAACGAACCCAGTTTCGCAGCAACGGCAAACTGACCGACTCCCTTGAACAGATTCAGTCCCAGCGGAAACTGCCCCCATCCCTGGCAGAGAATCTTCCTGCCCACATTGGCGATTACACTAACAACCTTGGAAGCATCATCAAAGAGCAGAGCCGATTTGAAGAAGAAAAGGTGGAAGACCTCAACCAGCAGAAGCATTATGCCCTGCTGCGGGAGGTGGATAAAATCCGGCTGATTGTTCGCATTGGACCAAGCCTTGGGCTCATGGGAACCCTGATTCCCATGGGAACCGGCCTTGCCGGACTTACCAAGGGAAACATGGCCGAGCTTTCCTCCAGCCTGATCCTGGCATTTACCACCACGGTCGTGGGGCTGGCATTGGGAATTACAGCCCATTTTTTTTCCGTCACCAGGGAACGGTGGGCCATTGAAGACATGCGTAATATCAACCTGATCACAGAGGCCATGGTGAAAAAAGACGAACCTGTTTCAAAAAAAGGGTCCCCTTTATGAAATACCTTGCAACCAGCCGACCGGGTCAATTTCGTAAGGCGGGCAACGAAGAGCCCATGAACGGCGTGGCCAATCTGTTTGATGTGGCCCTTGTGTTTATTGTGGCTCTGCTCCTTTCCCTCATGGCCACCTTCCAGGTGCTTGATTTTTTCAACCCGGACAGTCAAATCACGGTGATGAAAAAAGTAAAGGATCAATGGCAGGTGATCACTAAAAAAGGCACCGACGTCAAGGTTAAAAAGATTACAGACCGCACGGTGGGTGGAGATGAAGGATTTGAGCTGGGGACGGCCTACCAGCTCAAAGACGGACGAGTCATCTATATCCCCAGTGAGTTAAACGAAGAGATGATGGATGGATTTAAATGAAATTTATGCTCAAACGTATTGTGTTGATCTTTTTCCTGTTGTGCCAATGGGGCATGCCGGCAACGGCCCAGACCTCCGTGGCCCACTCCCTTAAAATTGCCCTGATCCACTATGCGGTGAAACATAAAGATCCTGCCGAAAATCTCAAAGCCCTGTTGGAACTGAACCGCAGTGCCGCCCAGCAGGGGGCCAGGCTTATCCTGAATACGGAACTTGCCGTTTCCGGCTACTCTTTTTCCTCCCGCCGGGACATTGCGCCCTATACGGAAACTGACCAGGGAAAAACCATGGCCGCCATGGCCGCACTGGCCCGGGAGCAGAAGGTTTACATCGGCATCACCTTTCCGGAACAGGACCCGTTGACCCAAAGTTATTACAACAGCGCCTTTGTTCTGGACCCCGGGGGCAAAATCATATGTCGATATCGTAAAATATACGGTGAAAGACGATGGGCAAGGCCGGGTAGTCCCTATCAGGAGGGAATTTTTAACACCCCCTGGGGTCGTATGGGTATTGCCATCTGTGCGGACAGTTATTTTGGACTGATACCCCGAACCCTGGCGCTCAAAGGGGTGGATTTATTATGGGTGCCGGCCAACTGGCCCCCCACGGGGGGCCTGAACCCACTTGAGGTATGGCAGACCAGGGCCCTTGAAAACGGTATCTATCTGGCAGCCTGCAACCGAACCGGCAAGGATCTTACCATGGACTGTACCCGGACGGTTTCCGCAGTGGTGGCCCCCACGGGCAAACCGTTGTTTTCCGAATCATCTGCAACTTCCAAGATTTTTGTGGCGGACATTCCCCTGGATGACCAGGGACGATTGAGCCATGTTCACCGTCAACAGTGCATGGCATCACGACAGGTAAACAACTATCGCAACATCTATCTGAAACCCTGGGTTGAAAATCTCACCGGATATTACCGGTTGCCGGAAACCGGCGTGCTTGATGTACATTGTTTCGTCCCACCGCCGGGAAAGAAATCCCTGCCATCATTGACCGCTGCCATATCAGAGAAAAAAAATGATCACCCAACCCTGTGGGTGTTGCCCCAGGGTATGGAAGATAAAATTTCCTCCCAATCTCTGTTGCTGCTGGCCCAAAATAGCAAGGTGGCCTTTGCCGTATCGCTGTCCATGGCCAAGGGCGACCCGGCCGTACCGGTCCTGATAACCCCGGAGGGCCAACAATTTTTTATGGAATCAGATATTGAACCGGATACGGGGCAAAGTCCTTTTTTTCCCTATAAAATATTACACCATGGCCCTGCCGCCATTGCCATGGTTCCTGTGGAAGCGTTACAGCACCCGGAACTGGCCGTTATTCTGGCCAAGCTGGGATGCGATCTGGTGGTGTGTTCCGAAAAAACCCTTTCCTGGAAAAACTTACTTTTAAGCCGCATGCGAACCGTGAATGGTGTGGCCGTAGCCACCTGTGCCCGTAACGCTGCTGAAATTACCTGTATGCAGGGGCTCCACGGCGGTCGGGACCATCAATACCAGGACCACCCCGGGATATGCAGCTATCAACTTGATACCGCAGGAACCCGGAAAAAATATTTTGACTATTGCATTGATTATGATTTGTTATTGAAACCCAGCGCATCCACACAAAAAAAAGTGGATTGTACCGATTAATCAAAAAACGCAATGCATTGCCGACAACATTTCGATGTTTATTGCGGTTAAAAAGCCGTCACCAACTTCCATGCCACGCTGCCAGCGCCTAAGCCAGACCGTGCCCGGCATACGGTGACGTCCAAAACCTTTTTTAGATCATACAGCCCACATTGACCGCACAAGCAAAGTATTCTATAACCCGGTGAACAGAAAATAAAGGCAGGAATAAAAAAGGGCCGGGGTATCATGTCATCTATATTTTTAAGCACGTTCGGAACTATATTCAACGCGATTTTTCAATTGTCGCTCATTTCCACGGCAGCCGGGCTACTGGTGCGCAAGCAGGTGGTATCCCAAGAGCAGGTCCAGGCGGTGTCCACGCTTACCGTCAATGTGTTTCTACCCTGTCTCATTGTTTCCACAACAATTACCCGTTTTGATCCGGGACAATTTACCTTTTGGTGGGCATGGCCCCTTTCCGGTGTGGGACTGTTTGCGGCAGGGACTCTGTTTACGGCCCTTCTGACCCGGATAAAGGTGGAAAAACGACATCTTATTCCCATAGCCTCCATACAAAACGGTATTTACTTTGTTCTGCCCATTGGTCAGCTCCTCTACCCGGATCAGTTTGACATGTTCGCCCTGTACTGTTTCCTGTTGGTTACCGGTATGACTCCCTTGACCTGGAGCGTGGGCAAGGTGCTGGTCACCGGCAAATCAACGGTTGATATTCACTGGCGGGATTTCATCACTCCACCCCTGGTGGCCACACTGATACCGCTTTTACTGATTTTTACAGGCCTTTCCACCATGGTACCCGCCCCGGCAATCCGTGCAATGAATTTCCTCGGACAAGCCACCGTCCCCCTGGCCGTATTTATCCTGGGCGCCACCATCGGAACAATTTCACTCCGACAAATGCCTCCCCTGGGGGATATTCTCACGGTGGCCTTGGTCAAGTTCATGCTGATTCCCGCAACGGTTCTGGGTATTTTGTATTTCACCGGCATATATGCCACCATGCCTTTGTTCAGCAGTATGATGATCCTTCAATCATCCTCTCCTCCGGCCACAAATTTAATCCTCATGATAAAACATTATGGTGGAGATACCCAGACCGTCAGCAGCATGATGCTGGTACAATACCTTTTGGCGCTGCCCGCCATGCCCCTGTGGCTGGCCCTATGGCATATACTGATTCAATAGCCATGATCATTGAAAATAGCATTTAAAATAGGATTTTGATTTTACCATATTTTTTGCTTGACATTACAGTGCTCAGGGTTAGAATCATCTGATGTACAGGTGCTGAAGTAAAGCATAACAGGGAACCACGTTAGACTCGTGGACGGACCCACCGCTGTGACCGGGGACGAAAGCTGCAATTATACCACTGACCATATGGTTGGGAAGGTGCGGCCGTTAGATTGATCCGGAAGTCAGAAGACCTACCTGTGCCAAGCGGGCTTGCATTTTAATGCAACGAATCGCCCGGCGAAGTATCTAAGGATAAAAAAGGGAAATCCCTGGATTGAAAATCATTTCGGTCCGGGGATTTTTGTTTTTCCGGACAGACCATTTATTGTGATGAACTATTTTTATTTTAGGGAGTCAGATTTTATTGATTTACCATTTTTCAAGCCCAGGCCGTTGTATCCTGTGGGTGTTGCCTTGGGTAAACGGTAAATTGAAAACTGCTGAGTCCCTTAAAATGATATCATCATGATAAAAGCCGCCTACCTAAAATGGAGACCGAGGCTATGAATAAAGGCTTACTCATGGTAAACACGGGAAACGGTAAAGGAAAAACCACCGCAGCACTGGGACAAACATTCAGGGCTCTGGGACATGGTAAAAAAATCTGCATCATTCAGTTTATCAAGGGAAACTGGAAATACGGTGAACTCTTTTCCATGGAAAGATACATGGATCTGGTGGATTTTTATGTCATGGGAAACGGTTTTACCTTTAAATCCGATGACCTGGAAAAAGATCGTACCATTGCCCTCAAGGGATGGGATCTGGCCAAAGAAAAACTTTCCTCCAGCGACTACTTCATGGTGCTTCTGGACGAACTTACCTACCTTATGACTCTGGGGTTTCTGGACACAGATACCATCCTGGATGGCATCACTCACAGAAGAAAAGATCTCCATGTGGTGGTCACCGGACGATATGCCCCCAAAAAACTCATTGAAACGGCAGATCTTGTGACGGATATGCAGGAGGTCAAACATCCATACCAGAATGGAATTATGGCACAAAAAGGAATCGAATTTTAACCATATGAAAATAGCCATTTATGGAAAAGGTGGTATCGGCAAATCCACTATTTCAGCCAATCTTTCTGCGGCCCTTGCCCATGGCGGTAAAAAGGTGCTGCAGATCGGATGCGATCCCAAGCACGACTCCACCCGATTGCTTCTGGGGGGAAAACGCATCATGACGGCCCTGGATTACATGAAAAACACCCCTGTGGCACTGCAGCACCTGAGCCAGGTTCTTCATGTGGGATACAAAGGAATTGTCTGCGCCGAGGCCGGTGGCCCGGAACCCGGCGTGGGGTGCGCCGGACGGGGCATTTTAAGCACCTTTGCCCTGTTTGAGCGCCTTGGCCTTGATATGAATGCCTTTGATGTGGTGGTGTATGATGTGCTTGGTGATGTTGTATGCGGTGGATTTGCAGTTCCCCTGAGGCGGGGATTTGCCGACACCGTCTATGTGGTGACCTCCGAGGAGTTCATGTCCATTTATGCGGCCAATAATATCCTTAAGGGGGTTAAAAATTTTGATGAAGGAGGCCCCCGCCTTGCGGGTCTGATTCTCAACAGCAGGGGGAGCGAAGAAAACAGACACTCCGTGGAAGGCTTTGCCCAAAATGTCAGGCTTCCCGTAAAACAGGTAATACCCAGAAGTGATTTATTCAGAAAAGCTGAAATGATGGAAACAACAGTGGTGGAAAGCTTTCCCGACTCCATGGAGGCCCAGGCTTTTCATGACCTTGCCCGGGATGTTCTGGAAAACCGCACCTTTTATCCTGCCCGGTTCCTCGATGAAGACTTTCTTGAACAGCTTGTCCTGCAAAAGAAGATCCCACAGACAAAGACACAAAACACAGCCCCGGCCCCACCGCCAAATAGTGATGAAAAACCGACGGAGAAAATATTCCAGGTCAAACCCGGAAGTCAAAAACCGGTTTTTTTGTCCAAAAGCCTGCTCAACCGGGAGCCCCTGCACGGCTGCGCATTTTCCGGGGCTCTTGCCACCACAACCCAGATCAAAGACACCATCACAGTGGCCCACGGCCCGAGAAGCTGCACCAACATTGCCTGCCAGGCCATTTTATCGGCAGGGTTCAGGTTGTTTACCCAGAAAAAGATACTGCTGGAACACCAGGTGGCCCCGGCGGTGATATCGTCGGACATGGATGAATCCGTGGTGATTTACGGAGGAAAAGACAAGCTTGTGAACACCCTTGAACAGGCCATGGCACAAAATCCCAAAGCCGTATTTCTGATTACCACCTGCCCCTCTGGGGTCATCGGAGATGATCCCCTTGCCGCCATCAATGAAATTCGGAACCGATATCCCCATGTACCGGTGATCCCAATAACATCAGATGGTAACCTTCAGGGGGATTACATGCAGGGTGTCATCAATGCCTGCATGGAGGGAGCCGCAGCATTGATGGATAAAACCGTTAAGCCCCAATCCCATTGTGTAAATATACTGGCGGAAAAAAATATCGCCTTTAACGCAGAGACTAATTTTAACACCGTTGTGGCACTACTTGGGGCTATGAATATTAGTGTCAATTGCCGGTTTGTCAGAAACACCTCCGTGGATCAATTGAAAAACTTTACGAAAGCCCCCCTAAATCTGCCAGCTTACACCGACTATCTGGGGCGACTCATGGCTAAATTCATTGATAAGCAACTGGGAATTCCCACGGCAAAACGTCCCTTTCCCGTGGGATTTTCCGAAAGTGCTGTCTGGGTCAGGGAAATTGCCGAATTCTTCAATGAACCCATGGCGGGGGAAAAAATCATTGATACCCATCAAAAACACTATGACACCATGATTGCCAAATATGGGGATACCCTCAAGGGAAGACGACTCATGCTCCTCACCTACATGCATGATGTGGACTGGATTGTGGAAGCGGCCTTTGATCTGGGCATGGAAGTTGTTAAAGTATGCATTTTAAATTATTCCCAGGATAATCTTTTCGTCACCCGGTATCCGGACCGTTTCAAGGTGGAAACAAACTATGACCCAGCCAAAAGAGATGGGGATCTAAAACGTTTCAAACCAGATCTTTTCCTGGGGAATTATACCCCTAAAAACCTGCCCCATCCACTGCATGTGGACATCATTCCCATGTGTCCGGATGTGGGGTTCTACGGCGGGCTTGCCTTTGCACATCGCTGGGCAACTTTAATTAAGGCACCTGTCACCGAAGGATGGAAAAATGACGGCATCTGATTATTCAGTTTATAAAAAATATTCCGCAAATCCCCTGAGTATTTCAAGCGTTGTTGTGGGCAGAGCCGGATCAGAATACGGTCTGCCCATGGCTGTTATTCCAGACAGCTTTACCGGAGCCATTGCGGCCATAGAAGGCATCAGGGATGCCGCCGTGCTGCTCAACGGTCCCACAGGATGTAAATTTTATCATGGTGCGATGTCGGAAACTCAGATGCCCCGGTCCGATTTTATTGATCCTCTGTACTATTCCGAAGAATTTTATTTTGGTCAACCCCGGGTGCCGGTGACCTATCTGGATGATTACGATTATGTGTTTGGAGCCACGGATAAGCTTGAGAAAATCCTACCTATAGTGGCCAGAAAAGGCCATGGACTAATTGGGGTGATCAATTCCCCGGGGGCAGCCCTCATCGGCGATGATCTCTTGCGCTTCATTAAAAACGCCAACCTGCCGGTTCCCTGCATTGCCGTGGAAAATACAGGCTTTTCCCAGCCCCTGGCATGGGGATTTCAAGATGCAGTCAAAAAAGTTTTGACCCGTATCAAACCCCGAAAACTTCCCCGTGAAAAAGACGGTGTCAATTTAATGGGCGTTTCCATCGTCCACCACCACTGGCAGGGCAATGTTGCGGAGCTTACCACCCTTTTACAGGCATGCGGCATCCGGGTGCACACCACCATCTGCGCAGGCTGCACCCTGGCTGAACTTGAAAATATAAGCTCATCCCAGCTGAATGTTGTTGTCCATGTCGAATATGCAGATACATTGGCTCCCTTTATGGCAGACCGATATGGCATGAACACGTATCTCCCCCCGGACGGAGCCCCCGTGGGATTTAAGGCCACGGAATCATGGATCTCCGGGGTATGCGAAATGCTTGATGTCAGCCCTGCACCGGCCCTGGCACTGATGAAAGGTGCCCGGCAAAAAAGCCATGAAGCCTTGAATCGATTCAATGCTCTGACAGGTCTGCCCAAGGGAGCCACCTTTGGCGTGGACGGGGATGCTTCCATGGCATTGCCCCTGGTGACATGGCTTTATGAGTACCTTGGCATGGTGCCGCTTTCTGTCCGGGTGAACACAGAAAATACCCAATCCACGGACAATCTCAAATCATTTCTTCAAAAAATTGATTGTGCCGGGGCATGGCAGGCCGACATGACCCACGAAACCCCGGATGTGGTGTTTGGGAGCGGGGCCGTAATTGCACGTTTGAAACTGTCCGGCAACCCATTTACAGGTATTGAGCTATCCCTGCCGGCGGGTACATACCAGCATGTGATTCCCAAAGCATATATGGGATGCCAGGGTGCTCTTTACCTCATTGAACGGATCATCAATGGCCTGGCCGGTTGTTGAGCGCAGAGGGAAAATCCATTAGTTTGTTTTAATTTTCATGAAACACATTATGTTGTGGCAAGTGGAAGAACTTATGACTGACGAGTTCCTAACTCCACAAAACCTATCTGCTCTCGAATCCGTTTAAGAAGCCGGACAGCCTGGGAAACCTCCTTGAAATCAATTCCAGGCAGGGCTTGTTCTATAATCTGATGTTCTTTTTCTTCAGATTGGCGAAAGGTAACAGCACCGAACTCGGACATCCGAATCAACATGGATTTTTTGTGAAACGGATTTTCCTCGGACTCCAGAAAACCGTCTGCAATCATCTTATTGCAAACCGTCCTTATAAATTGACGGCTGACCTCAAGCCTTAAGGCAATATGGGGAATCGTTGCCGGCCCATACCTGTCCAGGACATGCATAATTCTGCGTTGAGGAGTGCCCAGACCGGCCTGCTCATGAACGGTGTCAGTGATGGATGATAACACCCCATGAAGCTGAAAGACCTCCCGGAAAAGATCGTGAACCACCTGCCCCCGGGATTCCCCTGTATTTTTTTCCGGCTTCGTCATATCCAGCGCCGCACCTTCGCGCAATACGCCGGATACTCATTTTTAAAATTTCTTTTCATATACGATTCCTCCTTTGGAACAACATAACAAGCTAAATATACTCCCAATGGGAAATAGGAAATTATCATCCAAAGACTTCCCAGGGCAAGCCCAAGACCTAAAAAAAAAGCAGAACCTCCCACGTACATGGGATTCCGGCTAAACCGGTAGGCGCCCTTAATAACACACTGGGAAGCTGATTGATTGGTGGGCACACTGGTGCCGAGAGCTTTAAATTTCTCATGGGCGCACATCATAAATATAAAACCTGCGATTCCAATCAGGATACCAATTACCCTTACCACTGGATGATCAAGCAAGAAAAAAAAAGACGGAAAAAAGAATTCCGCGATGCCCCCTGCGCTCAGACAGATACAAAACACTACAGGTGGCATGATATTCACACCCGGATTATCATTTTTTTGATTTTTATAAGCTATTTTAACCGACATGATCTCCTCCTTTATTTGGATTAAATTTGGATTAAATCTACATCATGACAATTAAGTTGTCAAGTTGACATCTCTATTGTCGTTAATTCCCATTCATATCCAAACCGGGCACTGAATGATGGTTAGGCCAAAAGGAAATTACATCCCCATTCAACATCATCGTTAAATTTAAAATCAGCCATCTCAAATACTATATAGTGCGCTTGCATGGTCTTCAGTTATCGTCTGCAATATAACTGCCACGGGCAGAGCTTATTTTGATCCGGTTCTGCCCAGAACAAAGCTTGAAATACGCCCCTGATTTGCGGAGTATTTCATATAACCAACATGTCCTGGCGAACACAACAAAGATAGGGTCGTAGACGCGAAGCCAAATGGTATTATACCGCCGCCCCCCGACGGGCAATGGGCCCGGACCGGAACTGTAGACAGTTCAATTGTCCGGGTCCTATTGCCCATCGGGGGGGCGGCTCTGCTGAGGTTGCCTTGGAGGCTGCCTTTTCATATAACCGCCACGGGCGGACCTCATTCTGATCTCGTTCTGCCCACAACGAAGCATAAAAGAATATTAGACTTACCTACTATTTCATATAAAAAAATTGAAATAAAATTGGCGACGGAAAAAATTTCAAAGAATTTTGTGTTGAAAATCAGATTTTTATCCTCATATCAAGGCGGCTAAAAGACTTTATTTTCAAGGCTGTACCGCTTTAAGTAGGTAGCTTGTGCAGGCATAAAAACTTGATTAAAGAAAAACTCTTGACAGAAAAATAAAGATCAGATAATAAGAATCCTCAACAGAAGTTTTAATACCCTAACTTTACAAATTAATCAGCATATAGTTTTATATAGCTAATATAGTTCAAACCACTAAATAGCAATGGCGTAATAGAGTGAAGGGGGAAAAAATGATAGCAAATCGGTCAGTGTGTTGGGCTCCAATGGCATGGAACGGGTTAAATTTTAAACAATTTTGTGGGGTGATAAAATTATTGGGGCTATTTTTTGTTTCAGTCATTTTCCTGGGAAATATACTTCTACCTTCCGACACCTCAGCCCATTCTCTCTACATTCAATCCAGCAGGTATAATGTCAAAGAAGGACAAAAGTTTCCTCTCTTTTTTTGCTATGGTCATCAGATTCCGGTTTCCGACGGCTTGAGAGCTGAAAAGATCAAATCAATTCAAATCCACACCCCCACAGGCGAGGTGCGAGACATTGGCGTTCGCGATGAGATCTCACTTCATTCGTATCTGGTGAAATATGACACCAAAGGCACCTATGCTCTAACTGCCCAGACAACGCCAGGTTACTATACGATCTATGTTGACCAAAAAGGACGAGATCACCATGTGATAAAACCCCAAAGCAAGATTAAAGACAAAGCAAAAGAAATCAAGCTGAGTCTTTACAGTCGTCAATTCACAAAAAGCTATGTCACATGCGAAACATCATCAACCCCCTTTCCAGCCAATGTAGGCCTTCCGCTGGAACTGGTCCCTGAAAAGGATTTAAATGAGCTTAAAGTGGGGGAAGATCTTGTGCTAAAGGTTTATTTCAATGGAAAACCTTTTAACGGATCAGGAACCTGGGATGCCACTTACAACGGGTTTTCCACCCTTACCGAAGATTATTACTATCCTGATAAAGAGATTAATGGTGATACTATTCGGATGTTTGTTCCCAACGCCGGCCGTTGGTTTGTTCGTTATTCCATAAAAACAGATGCTCCACCGGAAGAAAAGGAAAACTACAATCAGCTGAAATGTACTGCTACATTAGTTTTTGAGATTCCCAATGAGCGGATGAGACCGAAAAAAACTTCGTATTAATGTAAGTCCGTCAACTAAAATAAAAATTTGCTGAACCTGAATAATAACATCAGGGGGCATCCTGCGGTTGGGATTGAGATAGATCCGAAAAGTGAGGGCGTAACCAGATGCGAGTGGAGATATGTTTTCTTTCGCATACGATTGCGCCCTTTTTTTATTTAAAGGTCATCAGCGAAAAAAACAATCAATCGTCTGGGTTGATCTGCAATTATTTTCTGAGGAGAAAAGATGAAATCTTTGGTTGTCTATTCAAGCAAAACTGGAAATACAAAAAAGGTGGCAGAAGCCGTTTTTGATGCACTGCCGGAACCCAAGGCAATACACCCTGTAGAAGATGCACCCAGGGTTGACGAATTCGATTTTTTGGCATTGGGATTCTGGGTGGATAAGGGAACAGCCGACCTAAAGTCCCAAGATTTTTTCAAAGAAATCAAGGGAAAACAAATCGGCCTGTTCGGCACCCTCGGCGCATATCCCGACTCTGATCATGCCAGAGAGAGTATGGAAAAGGTCAAAAATCTCCTGGCAGAAAACGAGATTTTGGGCACATTCATGTGTCAGGGGAAGGTGGATCCGGCTTTGATCGAATGGATGGCTAAGCAGTTTAAAGATGCCCCCCACCACTCCATGACACCGGAGAGGGCAGCAAGACTCAAGGAAGCTGAAAAGCACCCGGACAATGCAGATTTAATCAATGCCCAAAAGGCCTTTACTCAAATACTTGAAAAACTTCCGAAACTATTTGTTCTTTTGTGTTTTGCCTTGACGCTCAGCCTCTTTACCATTGGATTTTCCGGTGAAAATTCAATGGCCAATGCTGCAGATTCTGATTCCGATGACGAAATGATTATTATGGATAACACCTTGGTCACCGCCACCAGGACCGAAAGTAAGCTAAAAGATGTTCCCGTCAGCACAGAGATCCTCACTGCAAAGGAGATCCGTAATATGACCGGTGTCACGGCGCAGGATGTTCTCACCTATGCCGTGGGGGTCAATTTTTATGAAGATATGCTCAGATCCGCCCCTTCCATTCGCGGATTTGAAGGAAAACATACTTTGATCCTCATTGATGGCAGGCGTATGGCAGGCCCGCTGGGAAAGTTCAACGAACTGGATCGAATCACCTCGGATAATATCGAACGTATTGAGGTTATTCGTGGTCCCATGAGTACACTCTATGGATCCGAAGCCATGGGCGGAGTCATCAATATCATCACCAAAACACCAAAAAAAACCACCGGTGGCGCTGGATTTAAATACAGTGTCTATGACAATGACAGCGATGCGGATTCCACTGAAGCCACCTTCAATATCTCTGGTGCCGGAAAAAACATGGGCCGCTTGGGCTTCTTTCTTTCCGGAAGTATTATTAACAAGGACCCATTAAAAAGCAATGAGGATGAATATCTTTCATCCGATAAGGAACTCTACAATATCAGCAGCAAGCTTACCTGGAAATTTTCCGATGTACTCTCATCAGACATTACCTTTGATTTTTCTAAAGACGACATTGAAAACGAGTATTTCAGCAGCTACATGCGAAGTTCAGATAACTGCTATGAACAAATGGGGACATCCCTCGGACTTGCTTACGATACAAAAGATCTCCAGGCCAATGCAAGGGCCTACTTCTCCACCTGGGAAAAGGATTATGAATCAAGGTACGCCCAGGATTACACCAAACGAGGCACACTTCATCCCAAAGGGGAGTTACAAGACTTTAGCAATGACGAACGAGAAACCACAGTGGTGGAAGCCTCGGTCTCAAAGGTATTAATTAAAAGCCATCGAGTCACCCTGGGTGGGGATTGGCGCAAAGAATTGTTTCACAGCGCCCGGAACAGCACCGGCAAGAACCCCTTCACCCTGACGCGTGAAGGAATCACCATTAAAGGTTCCGACTATGAGCCTTCAGCATATTCCCTATTTCTTCAGGATGAGTGGTTGATCAGCAATAAATTATTGATTATCCCCGGTATCCGTTATGATAAACCCGATGACTTTGATAACGAACTGAGTCCCAAAATCGGTATCACCTGGTTTGCCCATCCACAATTCAGAATAAAAGCCAACTACGGACATAGCTACGCCACCCCTGCTACAGGCCAGCTGTATAAAGACTGGTACGGCATGGGAGGCAAATATCATATCTTAGGCAACCCTGATCTTGATCCCGAAACAAGCGACAGCTATGAAATTGCCCTGGAAGGCGAAATCGGCAGATTGGGCGGACGGGTGGCCTTGTTCCATAACGATATAGATGATCTAATCGACACCGTCAAGGCTGGAAAAGAAGCAGACACCGGTGCCACCATTTACAATTATACCAACATCAATAAAGCTGAAATCAAGGGCTCGGAAGTGGAGTTCAATATCAAAATTCATACAAACCTCACCTTTGAGGCCGGGTATGCCTATCTTGATGCCACCGATAAAAACACAAATGAACGATTGGAACAGCGACCCAAAAACAAGGTTACGGCAAAACTATTTTACACCAACGATGACTATGATTTTAACGTCAATTTTTGGGGTGAATATGTGTCGGATTTCCTTCAGGATGAAAAGGATTATAGCTTTACCGTTTGCAATCTCAACGTCAAAAAACGCTTCCTCGACGGGGTGGAAGTTTATGTTGGAGTGGACAATATTTTTGATGAATTGGAAAAAGATCTCCACAACAGAGTGCTGGGTTCCAAGTATTATGCCGGAATCAATTATAACTTTTAAAGACATCTGTAAATATTCGGTCAGCACCCCCATCTTCACCTGTTTGCTATGCAGCCCCAAACAGGCGAATTTGGGGCACTGTCCTAACATTGAAAATACCAACCCGAATATTTACGTACATTCTTCATATCCTAACACTGCCACGGGTATACCGCATTATGATCTCGTTCCGCCCACAACAAAACTTGAAATACTCCCCGGTTTTTCGGAGTATTTCATATAACCCACATGTCCTGGCGGACACAACGAAGATAGGGTCGTAGACGCGGAACCAAATGGCATTATGCCGCCCCTCCCCCGACGGGCAATGGTCCCGGACCGGAACTGTAGACAGCTCGATTGTCCGGTTCCTATTTCCCATCGGGGGAGGGGCTCTGCTGAGGTAGACTTGAAGGCTACCTCTTCATATAACATACATGGCTGCTACCACCACACCAGCCACGACGAAAGTTGAAACTCTCATCATTGCAGCACCTTGGACGGAGTTTCTTATAAAAAAAATATAAAACAGTTGTGCTGGTTAGTATTTTAATTCCTTAATTTTCAAACCAAAGTCATTGACAGGATGGGTTGACCGAATGAAAAAAAATGTAAAACACCAGGCGGTATTCCATGAAAGCGAGGAATTACCTCTTGATAAAAACAATCAAAAGAACACGCAAAATCTGGGCAAACTGGATCTTATGACCTCCCATATGACCCGAAAAGAAGATCGAGCTTTCTTTGCCAGAGAAAATGTCAATCCCTTGACCAATGCCTTTGATAAAAAAAGTACCGTACATGCAGGACTTGGAGGAAAACCGGTGAAGCAATCCCGGATAACCGCAATTTGGAATGAATTGATGGATACCCCACGGGATCGACAAACCGCTCTTTATGTTCATATTCCTTTTTGTCGGACCCATTGTCTCTATTGCGGTTTTTATCTCAATCCGGTGACAGATATGTCCAGCAAAATGTACACAGATGCCCTGATCCGGGAAATGACTTTGGATATGGACAAAAAAGCCAATGGCCAATACCCGATCCACGCTGTCTACCTGGGAGGAGGCACCCCCACCACACTGGACCCTTTGGATTTAAAACGCCTGTTACAAGCGATCAAATCCTATTTTCCCCTGTCCAATGATTGTGAAATTACAGTGGAAACCACGGTGGGCGATCTGGATGAGGAGACTCTGTCATCTGCCTTGGAAGGAGGGGCCAACCGCTTTTCTGTGGGAGTTCAGACTTTTGATACCAACATACGAAAAAGCCTTGGGCGCACCTGTGACACCGATACAATCATAGAAACCCTTACCCGCGCGCGGGATACCGATAATGCCGTAATGGTGATTGATCTCATCTATGGGCTGCCCGGTCAAACCATGTGCATTTGGAGGAAGGATATTGAGCACTTCAAATCACTGGAACTGGATGGGGCTGATCTGTATCAACTCAATACTTTTAAGGAAAGCCCCCTGGAAAAGGCTATAAACAAAGGAAGATTACCCCCTGCAGCCACAATCCCTGAACAGGCAATCATGTTTGCAAGGGGTGTGTCAATGATGACAAATGCCCATTATAAACGAATTTCCATGAGTCACTGGGGGCGGGATACACGGGAAAGGAATTTTTATAACCTTCTTATAAAGCAAGGTACACCGTGTCTTCCCCTGGGGTCCGGAGCCGGTGGATCTCTTCACGGATACGGTTGTTTTTCCATGAACAAGCTCACCCCCTATCTTGCCGCCCTTGAGACCGGGAACAAACCCCTTGCAGCTTTGATGGCCTATCCAAAACAAAAAGCCGTCATCAACACCATTACCGGTGAACTGGAAGTGGGTCATCTCAATCTTGCAAACATTAAGCAAAAACATAAATTTGACTTGGCCCGGGTATGCGCACCTCTTTTGGAACAATGGGAAAAGGTGGGCTTGATCCAGCGACAAGGAGACTGGATCGACCTCACCGTTCCCGGTCAGTTCTGGCAGGTCAATCTGGCCCAAGCCTTAATTGATTACTGCCATAAAAAACAATAATAATCTGGAAAAGCAAGCATGGATATTCAAAAAAAAGAAATAGTCAGCACACTGAACAGCAGTGTCAAGGATCTCCAGGAAAGAATGGATCTGCATTGCTGTCTGGTCTCCTCGATTTTGGAAAACCAATTGGATGAAAGGCATATTCAATCTTTTTTCGATCGCTGTCCCAAACGATCCAGGGAGACAGCACTGGAAGATGCCATCAAACATGCCATTGACGTATTGGAAGACACAAAAAAAGCATTTAAGTCCAAAAAATTAGAATACCTGAGAAAAGACTTAACCAGAGCTCTAATTGAAGCGAGATAAGGAAATAAAATGATTGGAGACTTTAAATGAAGGAACTCGTATGAATAATCGTTGGCATCCATTATCACTGTATGTCCTTTTGATGCCGGTTCTGGTCATTGGTTTTTTATTGATATTTAAACCCGGACCTGTCCTGGGGAGCTCCCACACTGCCTCCCAGGTCAGACAGGCTGCAAAAAAAACCGTAATTACCGATACCGTCACACAGAAAGCAATAGAATCCTGGGTGGACGAAGAACAACAACTTATGGATCGGATCGAGGCTGCCTCAACCCGGCTCAAACACACCCAATGGCAGGCGGAAAAAAATAAAATTTTTCAACAAACCCTTGCTGCCAAAATTGAAATCCTAAAGGCCCAAGGTGTTGAAATGGAAAAAGTGGAAATGGAACTTCTTCCGGTTTTGGAATCAACCCTGAAGAGACTGGGTGATTTTGTGAATAAAGATTTACCCATGGAACTTGGACTCCGCCTGAAATCCATCAATACCTCCCAGTCGGTCTTGGACGATTACGACATGACGCTTCCGGGCAAAACCCGGGCCGTACTTGATACGCTTATAAGGGAGGTGGACATGGGATATACCGTGGGTGTCAGGGAGGATGAAATTGAGGTGAACGGCCAGACCCGGCAGGCTAAACTCCTGAGAGTGGGTCGTATCGGCCTGTTTGCACTGACGCCGGATGGACAGACAGCCTATGTCTGGGACAGGGAACAGACGCGTTATATTGCCTTGAAAGGAGGGACAACAGATATTGTCCAGGCGATGGAAATAGCTGAAGGAATCCGGATTATCGCATTGAGTCGACTTCCTGTTATCTTGCCGGAATCTGCCGAATCCGCACAGGCAGAATTTGCAGAGGAAGGAGAGTCCATTGAAAACAATTAGACGACTATTTATGATCCTTGCTTTTCTTGGAGTCTCTGGAACAACACCTCCGGTTTTTGCAGACAAGATCCTTGATGTGGTGGGGGAATCTGTAAATTCAGAACTCAAAACAGCCTTAAAAATTCAGAAATCCAATGGGGAAAAAATTAAAAACAAACGCAATCAGCTGATCCGGGAGCTTGCAGACATAAACAGCCGCCTGGAGGCTGCACAGCTCGAACTTACAACCGGCAGAGAACAGCTCAAGGCAATGGCCGGTCAAAGGCAACGTCTTGAAAAAGAGATTTCAACCCGGCTGGCCGGAAAAGAAGAATTGGAATCCATTATGCGGGATGCGACCCGAAATCTTCTGGGCCGGGCGGAAAAAAGTCCCGGTTCAGCTGAACATCCCGAAAACATCCAGACCCTTAAGTCCATCTTGGACGAAAAGCATCTGCTGGGAATGGCCGAACTTGAAACTCTTATCAATATCTGTTTCAAAGATATGGCCAAGTCTGCAACCCGTAAACAATATACCGGAACGGTTCTGGACCGGAACGGGGAAACCGTGGAGTCTGAAATCACCCGCCTGGGACATATGACGGCTCTATTACGATCAGGGAACAAAATAACTTACCTGACTCTGTCCCCGACATCCGGACGTCTGGTGGTGGGAGCCAAACCACCTTTTCAGGTCAGAAAAAACCTTAAAAAATATCTTGAAGGAAAGACCGAAAAACTATTTCTGGATATTTCAGGGGGTATCGCCATTTCCCAGCTTTCCCGGAAGGTGAGCTGGATGCAGCAGCTCAAAAACGGTGGAATTCTGGTCATCCCCATACTGGTGGTGGGAATTGTAGCCCTGCTTTTGACCATTGAACGTCTATTGTTCCTGGGAAAAGTCCGCCACAATACCGACGCACTCATGACAAAGGTAACAAATCTCGTTGCCCGTGGAGACTTCAAGGCTGCCCTTGTTGCCACCATTCCCCACAAAAACCGTCCTACGGGCCGTGTTCTCATGGCCGGACTGGCACTTAAAAATGAATCTGAAACCGTGATGGAAAGTGGTCTGTCAGAAGCTATTTTAAAAGAAACTCCCCGGTTGGAACGTTTTCTTTCTGCCCTGAAGGTATCGGCAGCCGTTGCGCCGCTCCTGGGACTTCTGGGCACTGTCACAGGTATGATCAATACCTTTCAGGTAATTACGGTGCACGGCACCGGGGACCCTCAGCTCATGGCCGGGGGGATCAGTGAGGCCATGATCACCACCCAGGTGGGCTTGGCTGTGGCCATCCCCATCATGATTATTGCCGCATTCTTAAGCCAGCGAGCCCAATCACTGGCCAGAGATATGGAAGAAAAGGGACTGGCCCTAATGGCTGCTTTGCTCAAGACAGAAACCAACGCAAAAATAGAAACCTGAATCCAATGGAAATCTTTTTTAGAGTATGGAACATTATCGAAACCGGGGGACCTGTCATGATACCCATAACCCTATTGTCTGCATGGATGTGGGTTCTCATCATCTATAAAGCAGACTGGGTCCGACGAAAAACCCGGCATATCCTTTCTGTGGCAGATGCCCTGAAATGCCTGGAATCGACGGACCGGATTGTACCAATTACGGACTGTCCCCGGGCTGGCATTCTGAATTTTTTTCTTAAAAATCATTTCAGAAAAAAAACGGGAAAATCAGGCAGGTCGGATCAGATTTTTTTCGAAGTGGCCGTCCGTCGTCAAACCAGAGATTTTTACCGTCATATCCCCACCATCATGGTGCTGGCTGCGGCAGCTCCTCTATTGGGGCTTTTGGGAACCGTCACAGGCATGGTGGAAACCTTTCGGGTTATCGGACTCTACGGTATGGGTAACTCACAGGCCATGGCGTCGGGAATAAAAGAAGCCCTGATGACCACCCAGGCCGGGTTGGTGGTTGCTCTGCCAGGTCTTCTTGTGGGGCAGTTCATGCGTAAAAAAATACGGGCTGTCCACCAGGATATCATGATTTTTCACCGGGCCGTAAACCAATGGCTGGAAAAGGAAAAAGAAAAATGCACAGAATAGGTAATCTTTCAGGCCCCTCGGGTATGGATGACAATGATCTTGAAATAAACATGATGCCCTTGATTGACATGATTTTTATTCTCCTGATTTTTTTTCTGGTTACGGCCAGCTTTGTCCGGGAATCCGGTGTAGAGGTAAACCGGCCCGAGGCGGTTACGGCCCAGGCAAAGGAAGCCGTGGGTTTTATCGTGGGTATCACCGAAGACGGCAACGTTTTTATGGACAATCAGAACGTTGATTTAAGAAGAGTCCGGGGCCTTGTGGAAATTTTCTTAACCGAAAACAGCGAGGGTGGCGTCATCATTGATGCAGACGGAGCATGCCCCACTTCCCGGCTGGTGGCGGTTCTTGATCAATGCCGCCTGGCAGGGGCACAAAATATTGCCGTATCTGCCGTAAAACCGGGACGGTGAACAATGCAACACACAGCCATGTACATAACAGCTCATCCCTGGCGCAAACTCTTTCTTACGTCAACAGGTATCCTGCTTGGAACCGGCGTTCTGGCCCTGATTCCTTTTTTAATGCATCATACATCAATGAAGCATAGAAACTTCCCGACCCGGGAAATCCGCCTCATTGCCCAAGAACCTCCATCTTTAATCGAACCCTTCCAGGAAAAAATCCCCGAAGTCCCCCCACCGCCTCCGGAGCCGGATATAGATATCCCTCCCCCCGAATTGCCTGACCCCATAGTTCAGGAGTTGCCGGAACCACCGGTTCCGGCAACTCCCCATCCGGAACCCGTAGAGCTATTACCCCTGCAGCAACCCCTCGTTGCGTCCGTCAACCTTCCATCTCTGTGCGCCCTTGACGTAAAAGGAGTGCCGGTCCAGGCCGGTTTGTCAGGGTCCGGAGTTAGATTTTCCAAGATACCCGTACCCGGACACCTTCCTGTTCCAAGAACTCCCATAAAAAAACCGGTGAACAAAATTCGCTTCAATATGAATGAATTGGATACCCCACCGGAAAAAATTTCTGCCATCCAGCCAATGTATCCCTACCGGGCCAAGCGAATGAATATTGAAGGAATGGTATCAGTCAAATTTCTGGTGGACCGGTCAGGAAATGTTCGGGAACCGGCAGTCATTAAGGCAGATCCCTCGGATATATTTGAGGAAACTGTCATCAAAACCATTAAAAAATGGCGATTCAAGCCGGGAAAAAAGGACGGCAAAACAGTGGAAACATGGATAAAAACCAGTATAGAATTTAAATTGGAGCAAAGCTGATGATCAACATCGCATGGGGTCTGAAAAAACAAAAAAAAATGGAACCCTTAAAAAGGAAAACTTTATTTTTAAAATTTGTTTTTGCCTTTGGCGCATTAGCTCTTTTTATTCTGTTATCGGGTAAACAGGCGGCATGTCTGTCTGAGACCACTTCCCCCTGCCCTGAAATGCAAGCCCCCCTACCGGCTGTGGTTCATGAAACCGTCCTCCGGGCCGAAGAGCTTGACAAGGCAGGAAAACACAAACAGGCTGCCACACTTTTATCGAATTTTCAAAAAAAACATCCCGAACATATTTTTGCCTATATAGACTATGATATCGGTTTCTTTTTTTACAATGCCGGTGATAGCAAATCTGCGGTTTCACACCTGAAAAAAACAGTTAAACTGGCTCCCTGTTTTACAGGGGGATGGCAGCTCCTGGCAGCTGCTGCCCAAGGTATGAAGGATTATAAATTGGCGGCCCGGGCCATGGAACAAACCGCAGTCATGCTCCATGATCCTGATCTGAAATACCAGGCAGCCCTGTTATGGATGGAAGCAAAATCCCCGAAAAAAGCACTCCCTCTTTTGCGGGATCTGGAAAAAACAAAACCTGTCAAATCCGAATGGCTTATAGCCTTATCCAATGTTCTGGGTACCCTGGAAAAAAAAATAGAAATGGCCAGGACCATGGAAAAAGCGGCCAGGTCCGGGAATTCTCCGAATCTCTGGTTCCATGCCGCCTGGCTTTGGGTGGATGCCGACCGTCCCCGTAATGCACTGGGGCTTCTGGAGGTGCTGGCTCAACGAAAACAAGTCAAGGCAGACTGGCTTTTAATGCTGTGCAATGTCTACATGACACTGAACAAACCCCATAAGGCTGCCCAGACCATGGAGCGTGCAGTAACGCTTGATTCATCCCCCCAAAACCTGTATACGGCAGGAGTCCTATGGCTCCAGGTGAACAAGCCGGTAAACTCAAGAAAACATTTATTAAAATTAATTAAGTTAACCCCCCCCAAGGCAGACTGGTTTGTGGCCCTGGCCCAGTCATGGATCATGTCCAAACAGATTGCCAAGGCGGCCCAGCCCATGGAAAAGGCTTATAAAATAAGCAGAAAACCGGACCATGCCTATCAGGCAGGGATACTCCGGCTTCAGCTGAGCCAGCCGGACAATGCGTTAAACTCTCTCTTGTTTCTGGAAAAGCAATCCCGCCCAAAACCCAAATGGATGAAGGCTATTTCCGATGCATGGCTCATGAAAGAAAAATTCAGTCAAGCGGCCCGGGCCATGGAAAAGGCGGCAGAAATCAGCAAAAAAAACAAACATTGTTACCGGGCCGCCCGGTTATGGCTCCAGGCCCAGGCACCTGAAAAGGCTCTGCCTTTGCTCACCCGGTTGGCAAAAACAAAAAACCCCAAGGCAAAATGGTGCATTGCCCTGTCCAATACCCACTTGCTTTTGAAACAGAATCTTCAAGCCGCAAGGGCAATGGAACAGGGTGCCCGCATCTCAAACAAAGGCGAGCACTTTTATCGGGCAGCCATGCTCTGGGACCGTGAAAACAATCAAAAAAAAACCATTTCCCTGCTCCGGTTGAGTATTGCCTCCAAACCAGCCAAAAGTGTCTGGTTCATAGAACTTGCCACCCGTCTACTGACAGCCAAAGAAACAACCGAGGCCCTTTCCGTCATGAAACAGGTCCATTTCACAGATGAGGCACCGGCCCTGAAATACAGAGGGGTACTTATTTGGCAAAGGCTTCACCGCCCTGAAAAAGCCCGTCCCATCCTGAAACAACTTTGCCTGATGCCAAAGCCCGAATACCCATGGCTGGTTTCCATGGTCAGACTGGACATGGAACTGAACCTTTGTGATGAAGGATCTGCAATGTTGGCAAAACTTTTAAATTGCTACCCAGACAAACCTGAATCCTGGAAACTTGCGGTGTGGATGGCCCAAGAAAAATCAGATTATGTAGAAGCTGCGGCAGCCATGGATGTGGCGATACGTCTAAACTCCCAAAAAAACACGCACGATTTAACGATTTTGGGACATTACTACCACATGGCCGGAATTCCGGAAAAAGCAGCCCGGAGCTTCAGGCAAGCAGCCGGCCCAAACCCGTGCCCCAAAGATTTGGACCAAATAAAGGATGTGCTTCTTGGAGGAAAACGCTACGATCTGGCTCTGAAAACGGCAAAATCCGCCCTTGAAGCTGAAAAAACCCCGGCCCGGTGGGAAACTGTGGGAGACATTACCTTTCTTATGAGGCGATATGATGAAAGTTCCCGGGCCTATCTGAAGGCTCTTGAGCTAACCGACAACCCAACTCTGAAGATAAAGTCAGGCTATGCCCTGATGAAACAGGAAAAATTCAAACTGGCCTGCCGGTATTTTCAAGATGTCATTGAACAAAAAGATATAGAAGAATCAATTCTAACAAAGGCTTCCCAGGCCATGGCATATATCAAAAATATTCAAGCAATGATGCCATCATCTGCAGCGCTTTGAATCATATCGGCGATGCGATTCAAGTACTTGGGGATGGCCCCCGAATAGTGTGTGCTTTTTATAAGAAAGAGTAGGCAAGTCTAACACTCTTTCATACTTCGTTGTGGGCAGAACGAGATCAGAATAAGGTCTGCCCGTGGCAGTTATACGACTTTCAGGATAATAAAACTTTTCAGATCATGTGACAACTATCCTAACAATGGGGGAAGGTAAAGCCAATCATATGATACATCCGGAGACGGCGAAAGATTTCCCTCATTCCCCATGTTCAATTCCAGGGGTGCAGCCATCGCACAAAGGGGAGATCGGGCATTCATGGCAAAGAGGAGAGCGTGGCCTGCAGATTTTCTGGCCAAAAACAGCCAGTATTTCCGAATAGGCTTTCCAGTATTTTTTCGGCATTTCTTTCCGAAGGGCCATTTCCGTCTGGTCCGGGGTACGGGTGGACGTAAGTCCCAGGCGGTTGCTGATTCTGTGCACATGGGTGTCCACGCACAGACCGGGTTTGCCAAAGGCTTCCACCAGCACAAGGTTGGCGGTTTTACGGCCCACACCCGGCAGGGCCAGGAGGGCTTCCATGGTGTCGGGTACCCTTGAATGATATTTTTCAAGGAGAATGTGGCTGATGGCAACCAGTCGTTTGCCCTTGGTGGGGGAAAAAGAGGCTGGATGGATCAATGCGGCAATGTTCCGGCTGCCAAGGGCAATCATCTGCCCGGGGGAGGCGGCCTTTGGGAATAAGCGTTGGCATGCCTGTCCGGTGACGGCATCCCGAGTTCTCAGGGAGATGAGGGTTGCCACAAGGATGCAAAAGGGGTCTGCCCCATCCTGGGCAGCAACGGTGATGGCGGGTGCGGGCCACGAGGCGTACACCTTGGTTAGGATGTCCATGAGTTGATCCATATCCCGGATATGCATGTTGTTTTCTTCCAAATTTGTCAATTTAAAAAGTTTATAGCTGATTTCATATGGCTTAATAGATACCCTTGGTTTTGAATCCCACGTTGGCAAATCTACTGCCGGTATCCATGTGAACCTGGAACATCATTTAGGTGCGAGGAGGGACAGACGTATTGCCAAAGGGTACCCGGGCCGTGAACATGTCCAGTTTAAAACTGATTTTCTGTAAAACTGCCGCAAACGGAAGGTTGTGTTCAAAACAGTATCCGCCCATTTTTTTCAGGATCAGTTTGTTGAAAATATCACCCAGGGCACGGCCAGGGGCCGCTTCAAAAAAGGGTAAATATTTTCAAAGCAGATGGATGTAACCTGGGCCTTGTGTGGTTATCCAGCCATTGTATCAGTGACAAAAGGTATTTTCAATTTCGTTGCCATTTTACCCCATTAATATTACAAAGAACCTCAAAAGACAATGTGGATAGTAAATATTCGGCCAGCATCCATATTTACCTGTTTAGGCCTGCTACATGGCATTCGTATGTTACGTAGCCCCAAACCTATCTTAAAGCGGATGATGAGTTCCCGGCATCCGTGACCTGTCTTTTTTCCAACAATGCCAATCAGTTTTTGCCCGTGGATGGCCTTGCTGATGTGGGGGAGTATACCTCTAAGAAAATTTTAAAATTGGTTGATGATATTTAAATATTCAATTCGGCGCAAAACACTTGCAGGAGGCGTAATAATCAATGAAAAGACTTCCCAATATTATTATATTGGCCACTGGCGGAACCATTGCCGGTGCTGCCCCCTCATCCACCCAGGCGGGATATACCTCGGGAAAAATTGATGTCCAGGGCATGATCCAGGGTGTGCCTGATCTTGAAAAACTGGCCCGGGTAACTGGAGAACAATTTTCCAATGTGGGTTCCCAGGACATGTCCTTTGAAATTATGATCAATCTTGCCAGCCGCATCAATGCGCTTCTGATGAAGGAGGAAATCGACGGGGTGGTGGTCACCCATGGTACCGATACCATGGAAGAGACCGCCTTTTTTTTGAACCTGACCGTAAAAAGCGCCAAGCCCGTTATCATGACAGGCGCCATGCGGCCCTTCACAGCGCTTAGTGCCGACGGTCCCTTGAATCTTTACAATGCCGTGGCCGTGGCTGCAGATCCCAGATCCCGGGAGCTTGGGGTGCTGGTGGTAATGAATGACCGTATCCACGGGGCCCATTCTCTGACCAAGAGCAACACCACCTCGGTGGAGACCTTTTTATCGCCGGTGAATGGACTCATGGGTACTGTGATCTACGGGACCATCCAATATTTCAGAGGTCCCTTTCGCAAACATACGATTTTCAGTGAATTTTCCGTTGAAGGGGTCAGATGCCTGCCCCGGGTGGATATCATGTACGCCTGTGCGGACATGCCGCCGGATCTCATTGATTGTTCCGTGGCCAAGGGTGCCAGAGGCATTGTCATCGCTGGTGACGGCAACGGCAACATGAACCAGGCCACTGTCAAGAAGGGGGCTGAGATGGCAAAAAAGGGGATCTTTATTGTTCGTTCTTCCCGGGTTCCCACGGGCACAGTGGGTAGAAATTTGGAAGTGAATGACGATGCCAATCAATTTATTGCATCGGATGAGCTCAATCCTGCCAAAGCAAGGATTTTGCTCATGCTGGCCCTTTTAAAGGATCGTAGTTTTCAACAGGTCCAGGAGCTTATTTATACCTATTGATGGGGCTGTTCAGTGAGCTTGCCATCGACGATCTGCCCATGGGTGCGGTTGAGTCCTTGGGGCATTTTGATCTCATTCAGCCAAAGGGCCAGAAACTATGCCGGGAGGTCTGATACCGACATCTGGGTGAAGACATGGACGCATCGGTATGGGCCCATCCTTCCATGGTCTTCATGTTTTTCCAGATTATATATTACCCTGAAAATCGGATAAAGCGCACACTTTAAACTCAAAAACCCATTCATGAAGCGCGGATTACTTGAAAAACGGCGCTCTTTTCTTGCCTTTTTAACGTGTTTGAATTACATTTATGCGCACACTTTAAGGAGAGGAATGCACATGGCTAAACCAGTAACTGGCAAAACTCACGTCGGAAAAAGTACAGACTGTCATGGGTAGCTGTCGATGGTCTACCGAATCAGTAGCCAGAGACAGGCTGTTCTTAAAGTACTTGGGGATGGCCCCCGAATATGTGCGTTTTATACGACTTTCAAGATACTAACAGCTTGTTAGAAATATTTTGCTTTTGGGCTATTATAATAACATCTTCTGTAACCTCACCGTTTGGCTCTATATAGTCTATGTTGTATTCTTTGGTAATAGTTAAACCACAACCCCTTATTAATTTTCTCATTCTTGATTTGTCATGGTAATAGATAAAAAACTGATTGTCCCCTCCAAACGAAGTCTTTTCATATCCACTTTTGTTACCTTGCATAAAACTGATATACAGATATTTACCGCTTTTTATCAATGAAATAGCGTTTCTCAAGCACTCATAAGTTTGAATCTTATCCAAATATGGAATTCCAAACCCAATAATCACTGAATCAAATTTTTTTATACTTTGGAAATCTTGGAGAGTATGTTTATAAAAATTTCCATTGGGGACATTCTTTTTGGCTTGCTCAAGCATTTTTTCTGATAGATCAACTCCAACAACATTAACGCTAATTTTATCTGTGATATATTTACTGATCTGAGCGGGACCACATGCAAGGTCCAGTATAGTGTCTCCCGTATTTAGCTTTTCTATCAGAAAATCATAGGTATGGTTGTAGTTTGTAAGTTTTGCGATAGACGCGACAAATTGTTCTGCGGATTTATCATATGCGTGAATCGTATTTAATTGCTCTTCATTCAAGACTTTTGACCTCATTCTCATTTCATAACGCTTAAGTTAATTCGGTGCGCTCTCAGTAGCAATCATGCTCCCTTCAGAGTTCAAGCGTGTCCGCCCCAACTTATTGTTACACTATCCGAATTTTTACATCAAGCGTCACATGCTTGATGAAAGGGAAAAGACGGCTCTATCTCATTCTCAAGTTCATCCTGCAATTTTTATAAGAAAGAGTAGGTAAGTCTAACACTCTTTCATGCTTCGTTGTGGGCAAACCGAGATCAGAATGAGTCTGCCCATGGCAGTTATATGAAAAGACAGCCTCCAG